>DATFMW010000394.1:0-5062 GCA_035266765.1 Gaiellaceae bacterium
CATGCTTGGACAGCGCCCAGTTGCGACCGAGAACCGGGGGGAAACCGGGGGACGGCCGCGATCGGTACCGCATGATCAAGCCCTTCCGGGGGCAGTGGGGGGCGATCAGAATGCAGACCGGGTTGATCCAAGTAGGAGATCGTACGTCCAAAAAGTCCTGGATATGCGACTGTTGTAGTCACACAAGCCGACGTAGCTCAGCTGGTAGAGCACATCACTCGTAATGATGGGGTCCGCGGTTCGAATCCGCGCGTCGGCTCTCTACGAAGCCCCGCCTGGACGGGCGTGTCCTTCGCTTCGAAGCCAACGCTCCGGCGGGTATCGCCGGCTCGTTCGTGTGCAGGACGGACGCGTCTGTGGACAGGAGTCTTGCCTCCGGGGCCGCGCACTTGACTCCGTTTCCCTCGCTGGTAGGGTCGCCGAGCGGGGTGAGACGAGCTCGGTGGATGCGGCTCGACGCCGCCGTTCCTGTGCGTGGAGGGAGGTTCTTCGTGCAAGGCAAGAGCGGAAGCCGGTCCGGGGTTCTCCAGTGGGTCGTCGTGCTCGTCGTCGGCGTGCTCGTCGTCGCGGTCGTCCTCGGCCTGAACCTGATTCCGCGCCTCAACGACGGGCAGAAGGTCCTGAACGCGGCCAAGCCGGCGTTCGCGACGCAGCGTCTCGCCGGTGCCCGGGCCGGCATCGACCTCATCTCCAGGGACGCAGACGTCGCCGATCCGCTCATGACCGCGCAGAGCACGGCGGTGGGAGAGGTGCCGAAGCTGCTCGCCTTCGTGTCGCAGAAGACCGGGCTGTCGCAGGACGCCGTCCTCGCCGCGCTCCAGAAGGACTTCCCGCACACGACGGCGCTTCTGCAGGCGATCCCGCTCTCGGCGGTGACCGCCGAGCTGCCCGGGCTGCTGACCTTCCTCGAGAAGACGCTGAACGTGTCGCAGACCCAGCTGCTCGCGGCGATGCAGACGAGCTTCCCCGGGCTCACGCAGGCGATCACGAGCCTGCCGACGGTCACGGGCGGCTGGAACCACATCCAGGGGATCGACGGGCTCACGCGCTTCGACGGCACGCCCGTGCAGAGCGTGCCCCAGCTGCGCACCTACTTCAGCTCGGATCTGATCCCCGTGCTCGAAACCCAGAAGGGCAACTTCGACAGCCTCGACGGCACCTCGTCCGTCGACTGGATCGCGCCGCTCCTGCTCGGCGTCGGGATCGTCGTGATCCTGTTCGCGCTCGCGATGATCGCGCTGAGCCTGAGCGGACGGATGACCCGCGGACGGGCTACGGCGGGCGCGTCGGTCGTCGTCGCCGTCGGGGTGGGTGTCGTTGCGCTCGTGCTCGTCCTGTCACTCGTCCCGCGCGTCAGCAACGGGCAGAAGCTGCTCGACGCCCTCCGTCCCGTCAACACCGTCGCGCGCGTCCAGGGCGACCGTGCCGGGATCACGATGGTCTCGGCGATCATGGCCACGGAGGATCCGCTCATGACCTCGCAGGGCGCCGCCGTCGCCGAGGTGCCGAAGCTGATCGCGTTCGTCTCGCAGAAGACCGGCCTCACGCAGGCCGAGGTCGTCGCTGCGCTCCAGAAGAACTTCCCGCACACGACGGCGCTGCTCGAGGCGATTCCGCTCTCGGCGGTGACGGCGGAGCTGCCGGGGCTCCTCGCGTTCCTCGAGAAGACGCTCAACGTCTCGCAGGCGCAGCTGCTCGCCGCGATGCAGACGAGCTTCCCCGGGCTCACGCAGGCGATCACCAACCTGCCGGCCGTGACCGACGGCTGGAACAGCATCCCGAACGTCGCCGGCTTCACCCGCTTCGACGGCACGCCCGTCAAGACGATCCCCGACGTCGCGACCTACTTCAGCTTGGACGTGATCCCCGTGCTCGAGTCCCAGCGCGGCAACTACGAGAAGCTCGTCCAGACCTCGAGGATCGACTTCATCGGGGCGCTCGTCCTGGCGGTCGGGATCATCGTGATCGTCTACGGGCTGCTGATGCTGCTCCTGGCGCGGCGCCGCGAGGCGGGCGAAGGCGAGGCGACCGGGCTCGCACCGGCGGTGTCGCCGGGATGAGCGCAACCGAGCACAGGAGGCGTGGCGCATGCTCATGCTGACGGCGTCTGTCACCGGCTGGCAGGTGGGAATCGGGCTGGGCGTCGCGGTGATCGCGGTGGCCGCCGTGATCGTGATCGTGATCGTGCTGCTGGCGGTCAGGATCGCGAAGCAGGCCGGGACGGCCCTGCAGGGCGTCGAGGTGGTGCGCGCCCAGACGGCAGAGCTCGGCGGCGTCGCACGGATCAACGACTCGGGCGTGCGGATCCTGCATGCCGCCCGGTCACTGCGAAAGGTGGCGGTCGGGAAATGACAGTCCTGCTTGCTGCGATGTCCCCCCATACCTACTGGGCGATCGCCCTCGGGATCGCGCTCGGCGCGGCGGTGGTCGTCGCGATCCTGCTGACGGTGCTCCTGGAGTCCGTCGGCAGCATCGAAAGATCGGTCGACGGCCTGCTCGAGATCGCAGGCACGGTCGCCGCGAACACCTCCAACATTCCGCAGCTCGAGGCGACGGCGCCCGTGCTGGGCCTGATCGTGGAGGAGGCCGTCGTCCAGGACGGCTACATGAACGCCCTCACGGACGGGTTCGGTGATGCGGCATGAGCAGCACCCACGCACTCGCCCTTCTGAGCGTCGTGCTCGCCGCGGGCGTCATCCTCGTGCTCGCCGTCGCGCTGATCGAGGTGCGCAGAGGCCTGACGAGGATCTCGCAGGGGCTCGCGACGCTCGCGGCCGCCCTGCAGGGCGTCGAGGCGGAGCACCTGCGCCCACTCGAGGGCGCCGTCACCGCGATCAACGAGCAGTTCGACACCATCCTCGGCGCACTGCCGGGGATCGCCCGCAAGGCGGCGATCGTCGCCGAGAGGAGGCCGCGATGATCCTCTGGTGGATCGGAGACGCCGTCCTGCTCCTCGTCGTCCTGCCGGTCGTCGTCATCCTGCTGCGCGGGGTGCTGGCGGCCGCGAAGGGGATCGTCCCCAGCGTGCAGGAGATCGCGAAGGTGGCCGCCGCCGGGTCGAAGGACCTCGACGCCGCGGCGCTGCTCCTGACGACGCAGCAGCAGGTGGCCGACACGGTCGCAGGGGTCGCGAACTACGGCGGCTCCCTCGACGTCATCCTCGACGACGCGAGCTAGGAGGAGGAGCCGATGACACCGGTACTGGCATTCGCGGCGGCCGGCGGGGTCACGATCCTCGCCGTCCTCCTGATCGTCCTCGCCCTCGTCTACTACCTCGTCTCGGTGATCGTGCAGCTGCGCACGATCGCCGGCGGCCTCGACGAGGTGATCGCCGGCGTCGGCGAGATCGTGCAGAAGAGCGCCCCGGTCAACGAGATCGTCACGAACATCAACGAGCAGCTCGACGCCGGCGTCGAGCTGCTCGAGGGTCTGCTCGTGCAGAAGGCCGGCATGGCGGACGCCGTCGGCCTCGTCGACGGGATGTACCCGGGCGCGGCTGCAGCGGGCTTCCGGAACTTTCCCGAGAGCGCGAGCGTCAAGGCGCCGCGCATCGGCGAGGTCTACACGAGAGGCACGCTCACGCTCGCACGGCTCGGGCGGGAAGCGCCGATCGCCGCCGGCAACCCGGCGGGTCCCGCGCTCCGGAACGTCGAGGGCGGAAGCCTCGCCGCGCGGCTGCTGTACCCGGAGGGCCGGCAGGAACGGCCGAAGGCGCTGCCCCGGTCGCCCGTCATCGGCACCGACGCCCCCGTGCAATACGAGCAGCGGGACGACATCGGCGCGCCGCGCAAGCGGCTCCCGGACCGGCCGTCCGTATCCTGAGACGAAAGGAGCCCTGTTGCAGACCCCGGCGCCATTCGAGTACGAGCGCGCGACCAGTGTCGAAGGCGCGATCGCCTCGCTCCAGAGGCTCGGCTCGGAAGCGCGCGTCATCGCGGGCGGGCACAGCCTGCTGCCGATGATGAAGCTCCGGCTCGCGAACCCGGAGCACCTGATCGACATCAACGACCTCGCGGAGCTCTCCTACATCCGCGAGCAGGGCGACGAGATCGCGATCGGGGCCCTGACCCGGCACGTCGACCTGCTCAAGTCCGAGCTGCTCGCCGAGCGCCTCCCCGTGTTCCGCGACGCAGAGACCGTGATCGCCGACCCGGTCGTGCGCAACCGCGGCACGATCGGCGGCTCGCTGTGCCAGGCGGACGCGGCCGAGGATCTGTCCGCCGTCTGCACCGCGGTGAAGGCGAAGGTCGTGATCCGCGGCGCCGGCGGCGAGCGGATCGTCGGGATGGACGAGTTCCACCTCGGGCCCTTCATGACCGCGGTCGGCGAGGGCGAGCTGCTCACGGAGGTCCAGGTGCCGCTGCGGCCGGGCGCCGGCAGCGCGCACGAGAAGGTCGAGCGCCGCGCCGGCGACTGGGCGATCGCCGCCGCGTCGGCGGCCGTCTGGATCGACGGCGGCGCGATCGTCGACGCGGGCATCGCACTCAGCGCGGTCGGGCTCACGACGATCCATCTCACGCGGGCCGAGGAGCTGCTACGCGGCCAGGCCCCCTCCGACGAGCTCTTCGCGCAGGCGGGCGAGATCGCCTCGGCGGACTGCTCCCCGACCGCGGACGGCCGCGGGCCGGTCGACTACAAGCGCCATCTCGTCGGTGTCCTCACGAAACGTGCCCTACTCCGCGCGACCGCACGCGCCCTGCCCCAGGAGGCCTGAACATGCACGTCTCGATAACGATCAACGGCGAGCAGGTCTCCCGCGAGATCGAGCCGCGCCTGCTGCTCGTCCACTTCATTCGCGACACGCCCGGCCTGACCGGCACCCACTGGGGCTGCGACACCTCCAACTGCGGCGCCTGCGTCGTGCTGATGGACGGCGCCCCGGTCAAGTCGTGCACGACCCTCGCCGCGATGTGCGAGGGGCACGAGATCCGCACCGTCGAGTCGCTCGAGGTCGACGGGAAGCTCGACCCCGTCCAGATGGGCTTCCACGAGCGCCACGCACTCCAGTGCGGGTTCTGCACGCCGGGCATGCTGATGACGGCCCGCGCCCTCCTGGACGAGA
>DATFMW010000395.1:0-5580 GCA_035266765.1 Gaiellaceae bacterium
TGCTCGGTGTGAAGATGTTCGCCGGCCAGGACGTGTCCACCGGCATGATCCTCGTCCGCCAGCGCGGCACCCGCTTCCGCCCGGGAGAGGGCACCGGGATCGGCAAGGACGACACGATCTTCGCGAAGCGCGACGGCAAGGTCGCGTTCCGCACGAGCGGCGACCGCCGCTACATCAGCGTCGTTTAGCCCGCTTCGCCCGCTTCGCGCGAGCCAGGCGCGCTGCGCGCGCGTGGCTTCGCGCTTCGCTTTCCGCTCGCTCGGCAGCGAGCCGGCGTTGCCGTCTCGCGCCCGCCTGCCGGCGAGCCGGGGTGTGTCGCGCCCGCGCAGGTCGGGCGCGACCGGACCGTGTGCCCGGCAGGCTCTGACATCCCGAACACTCGCATCCAAGTGACACGTTGTCACTTGCGGTTACCGTGGGCGCATGTTCCACGACAAGGCGCGACTGACAGCGCTCGCCGGGCGCGGCGGCGACGGGTCGATCCACTTCCGGCGCGAGAAGTACGTGCCGAAGGGCGGGCCCGACGGCGGTGACGGCGGCGAGGGCGGCGACGTCGTGCTCGTCGCCGATCCGCAGCGGCGCGACCTCTCCGGGATCCGGCCAAACCAGAAGCTCCGCGCCGGGCGCGGCGGCCCCGGCGGCGGCCGGCTCTCGCACGGCGCGCGCGGGGAAGACGCCGTCCTCGCCGTCCCGGTCGGCACGCAGGTGCTCGACGCCGAGGAGCGGCTCGTCGCCGACCTCGCGCACCCGGGCGCCCGCGTCGTCGTCGTGAAGGGCGGCTCGGGCGGCCGCGGCAACAAGAACTTCGCCTCCCCGACACGGCAGACGCCGCGCTTCGCCGAGGTCGGCATGCCCGGCGAGGAGGCCGAGCTCGAGCTGCGGCTGAAGCTGCTCGCCGACGCGGCGCTCGTCGGCCTCCCGAATGCGGGCAAGTCGTCCCTCCTGACCCGGATCTCGAACGCCCGTCCCAAGGTCGCCGACTACCCGTTCACGACGCTCGCGCCGGTGCTGGGCACGGTCGAGTCCTCCGACGGGCGCCAGCTCGTCGTCGCCGACGTGCCGGGGCTGATCGAGGGCGCGAGCGAGGGCGTCGGCCTCGGCCACGAGTTCCTCGCGCATCTCGAGCGGTGCAGGCTGCTGCTGCACGTGATCGACTCCGCCGAGGGCGACACGGACGACCGCTGGCGCGCGATCGACGCCGAGCTCGCCGCCTACGGCGCCGGTCTCGACGAGCGACCCCAGGTCGTCGTCCTGAACAAGACCGACCTCCAGCCCGACCCGCCCGCGTTCGGCGTCGAGGACGGCCGGATCCTGCGCGTCCTGCGCGTCTCGGCCGCCACCGGCGCCGGGATCGACGATCTCCGGCGCGGGCTCTTCGAGCTCGTCGCCGGCGGCGAGGAGGCGCCCGTGCCGGCGCCCGAGGAGGCGGAGCTCGTCGACTACCTCGTCTACCGGCCGCAGCCCGCGCGGCGCGCGTTCCGCGTCTTTCGCACCGAGCGTGGCTTCCGCGTCACAGGCCGGCCGCCGCAGCCCGCCGAGCTCGAGGCGATCCTCCGCGCCGCCGGCGCCCGCGGGGGCGACGAGGTCGAGGTCGGCGACGAGGTGCTCGAGTGGGAGTGAGGCGCAGGTGAGCGACGTCCTCTTCGGGGGCGCGTTCGACCCGCCGCATCTCGGCCACGTCGCCGTCGCCGACGCCGCCCGCGAGCGGTTCGGCGCGCCACGGCTCATCGTGCTGGTGAGCGAGCGGCCTGGCCACAAGGGTGTCTCCTCGCCCGCGGCGGCCCGGCTCGAGCTCGCCCGCGCCGCGTTCCCCGGCGACGACATCCGCCTCGACCCGCACGCGCGCACGATCGACCTCCTCCGGGACGAGCCGTTCGCCGACCCCGTCTTCGTCGTCGGCGCCGACCAGTTCTGCGACTTCCTCGACTGGAAGGAGCCGGACGAGGTGCTCGAGCGCGTCCGGCTCGCCGTCGCGACGCGGCCCGGCTTCGCGCAGGAGCGCCTCGACGGCGTGCTCGGGCGGCTGCGCCGCCCCGACCGCGTCGTCTTCTTCGACATCGAACCGAACCCGGCCGCCTCCCGGGACGTACGGGCGCTCGCGGCCGCCGGGGAGCCGCTCGACGGGCTCGTCTCGCCCGCCGTCGCGACGCTCGTCGAACGGCTCGGTCTCTACCGGCCCTCGTGACGTCCGTCGGCGGTCGTTACACTGCGCACACAGGCTACCGAGGACGTCGTCACAGTTCTGAGCTCGCTCGATATCGCACGCCGCATCGCCGCTCTCGCACAGGAGAAGCTGGCGGAGGACGTCGTCGTCCTCGACATGCGGCCCGAATGCACGTTCACCGACTACTTCGTGATCGCGACGGGCCGCAGCCCCCGGCAGACAGCCTCGATCTGGGACGAGGTGCACGCCCGTCTGAAGCAGGATCACGGGCTCGTGGCCGGCACCGTCGACGGGGTGCAGGAGGGGACGTGGATCCTCGCCGACTACCTCGACGTCGTGCTGCACGTCTTCACGCCCGAGGCGCGCGCCTTCTACCGTCTCGAAGACCTGTGGGGCGACGTGCCCTCGGTCGACCTCGACGCGGCCGCCGCGCGCTAGGCCGCGGGCGAGAGCCCGTGCTGCGAGAGCAGCATGTTGCGCGGCTGGGCCGGGAGCCCCGGCAGCGGATGGCCGCCCGCGAGGACGTCGAGGTTCCACGGCGCGCCGACGCGGAACCAGATCGCCGACGAGGTGAGCGACACCGGCAGCGTCTTGCCCTGCTCGAGGATGCCCTCGAAGAGCACCTTCCCGTTCGCGTTGCCGACGCGAACCTGGAGCCAGACGCGGCCCCGCGTCGCGCGCAGCACCGCCCGCCGCAGCACCGGCGCCGCCGGCTTCGCGGCGGGCTTCGCGGTCGGCTTCGCCGTCGTCGGCTTCGCCGTGGGCTTGGCGGTCGGCTTGGCGGTCGGCTTCGCCGCCGGCTTGGACACCGCGGTGCCCGCCGTACCCCCGGCCGGCTTGTTCGCCGTACCCGGGCTCGACCGGAGCTGCCAGGCGGCCACCGCCGCCACGGCGGCGACGATCGCGGCGATCGCCGCGAGCGGTCGCAGCAGCCCCACGCTCTGCGTCGACACGCGCCCGACCGGCTCCGGGACGAACGGCTCCTCCTCGTGGTGCGCGTAGCGGCTGTTGTACTCGTCGATATAGAGATTCCCGTTCAGGCCGAGGAACTCCGCATACGTGCGGAGGAATCCCTTCGTATAGGCCTCGCCGGGCAGGAGGCCCCATTTCTCCTCCTCGAGCGCGGTCAGATAGCGCTCGCGGATGCGAATCGCTTTTTGCACGTCCGCCTGCGAGAGCCCGCGGCGCGTACGCGCCTCTTGGAGGCTGGGGCCGATCTCGAACACCGGTCAATCGATTGTGACTGAACTTGTGGACAACCGCCAATCTCCCGGGGAAAACGCTGGTAGAACGCCGGTGGAGATGTGGAGAACCGCCGGTCCGCGCCTCCCCGGCAGGGCGGCTACAATCCCCGGCGCGGGGCCATAGCTCAGCTGGGAGAGCGCCACGCTGGCAGCGTGGAGGTCGCCGGTTCGAGCCCGGCTGGCTCCATTCTCCGAGCGAGCCGCCGGTGGCGGCTCGCTCTGTTCCCTTCGCACCGCTTCGCGGCTCCGCGCTTCGCGGGGGGCCGCTGTGCTTTCCTGCTCGGGAACCTCGGCGGCCGGGCGTTGCGAGCCGCGCCCGCGCAGGTCGGTCGCGGCGCCAAGGAGTCGTCACGGTTTCCCCACGGTGCTTCGGCATGCCGAAGCACCGTCACGAGCGCGTCACGGACGTTGGCGGCGACGCGTAGGATCCTCGCCGTGGCCCGCGCGCTCGTGATCGTCGACATCCAGGACGACTACTTCCCCGGCGGGAAGTTCCCACTCGTCGGGCCGGACGCCGCGGCGGAGCGAGCGGCCAGCCTGCTCGAGGCGTTTCGGGCCGCTGGCGAGACTGTCGTCCACGTCCGGCACGTCTGGGACGAGCCTGACGCGGCATTCATGAAGCCCGGGACGCCCGGGATCGAGATCAACGCTGCCGTGGCGCCGCTCCCGGGCGAGCTCGTGATCTCCAAGGAGCACCCGAACGCCTTTCTCGAGACCGAGCTCGAGCGGACGCTCCGCGACGTCGGCGTCGAGCAGCTCGTCGTCTGCGGGATGATGACGAGCATGTGCGTCGACGCCACCGTGCGCGCCGCCGCCGACCTCGGCTTCGACGTCTCGGTCGCCCACGACGCCTGCGCCGCGCCCGACCTCCAGTTCGGCGACCGTCGCGTGGCCGCCGCCGACGTCCACGCAGCCTTCCTCGCCGCCCTCGGCTCCAGCTACGCCCGCGTCGCCGCCGCGGACGAGTTGCTCGCCCCCTAGCGACACCAAACCCTTCGCGCGCGAGACCGGCGCCGCCGCCGTCGTCGTCGCCTCGTACGACCCCGTCCTCGTCGAGCGCGCCGACGATGAGCTCGCCCTCGACTCGTAGACTCAGGTCGTGTCCCAGGAGAACGTCGAGCTGCTGCTGCGCGGGTACCGCGCGTTCGTCGCGGGCGACCTCGAGACGATCGCCGAGCTGCTCGATCCGGACGTCGAGTGGGTCGGCATCGGTGAGGACGCCCTGCTCGTCAGCCGTGACGTCGTCCTCGGCGTCCTCGCCGAGCGCGTCGCCGAGGGCTATCACGTGACCGTCGACCGGGCAAGCGGACTCGGCGACCGCGTCGTCGCGAGCATGCGCTTCTCGCGCGTCGAGCTCGACGAGACCGACGCGCGTCCACTCCAGTCCCGCCGCACGTTCCTGATCGGGCGCTACGCGGCGGTCGTGACGATCCGTGACGGGCGGGTCGTTTGCGTGGAGGAGCATCCGCACCTCGCCTCCGCGCTCGCGGCCGTCGGGCTCGAGGACGAGGTCACCTGATGCGGGCGCTCGCGACGGGGTTCGAGCCATTCGGGGGCTCGGCCGTGAACCCGTCGCAGCTCCTCGTCGAGCGGCTCGCCGCCGAGTCGCCGGCCGGGATCGAGCTCGCGGTCGCGGTGCTGCCCGTCTCCTATGCCCGCGCCGCAGATGCGCTCGCCGCCGCCGTCGCGGCCGCCGAGCCGGAGCTCGTCGTCTGCTTCGGGCAGGCCGACGGGCGCGCCGGGATCTCCGTCGAGCGGGTCGCCTTGAACCTCGACGACTCGTCCTCCGTCGACAACGGCGGTGCCGTGCGCGCGGCCGAGATCGAGCCCGGCGGCCCGGTCGCCTGCCGCTCGACCCTGCCGGTGGAGGAGATCGTGTCCGCGCTGCGCGCCCAGGGCATTCCGGCGGCGACGTCGCGCGACGCGGGCGGCTTCCTCTGCAACCACGTCTTCTTCGTGCTCGCGCGGCTGCTCGAGCGCGAGCGGCCGGGCGTCCGCGGCGGCTTCGTCCACGTGCCGCTCCTTCCCGAGCAGGCGCTCGAGCAGCCGGCGCCGACGATGCCCCTCGAGACGCTCGTCCGGGCCGGCCGCATCGCGCTCGCCACCGCAGCGTCCTAGCGCGTCGCCGGCACCTGCTCCGCGGGAATGGCCGTCGTACCGTCCTCGTTTGTA
>DATFMW010000396.1:0-2646 GCA_035266765.1 Gaiellaceae bacterium
CGCGCCGTCGATCGGGACGACCATGCCGGGGTTCGTTCCCCACGTGACCTGCGGCGAGATCTCGGAGACGTCGATCTCGACCTCGCGGTCGAAGACGGCGTCGTCGTCGGAGCGCAGCTCGCGCCAGCGCGCGACCGCCGCGTCCCAGTCGGCGCCCCTCGGCACGCGGGGGCGCCCCTCGAGGTAGGCGAACGTCGTCTCGTCGGGCGCGATCATCCCCGCGCGTGCGCCCGCCTCGATGGACATGTTGCAGATCGTCATGCGGCCCTCCATCGAGAGCCCCTCGATCACCGGTCCGGCGTACTCGATCACGTGGCCGACGCCGCCGTCGACGCCGATCCGTCCGATCGCGGTCAGCACGAGATCCTTCGCGGTCACGCCGGCGGGCAGCTCGCCGACGAAGCGGATGCGGAGCGAGCGCGGCCGGCGCTGCGGCAGCGTCTGCGTCGCGAGCACGTGCTCGACCTCGGACGTGCCGATCCCGAACGCAAGCGCGCCGAACGCGCCGTGCGTGGAGGTGTGCGAGTCGCCGCAGACGACGGTCAGGCCGGGCTGGGTGAGCCCCTGCTCGGGGCCGATCACGTGGACGATCCCCTCTCGGCCGCTGCCCGTGGCGTAGAGCGGCACGCCGAACTCCTCGCAGTTGCGCCCGAGCGCGGTGAGCTGCTGCTCGGAGAGCGGGTCGATGGGTGTGTCGTCGCCGGTGGCGACGTTGTGGTCCATCGTCGCGACGGTCAGGTCGGGGCGGCGCACCTTCCGGTCGGCGAGGCGCAGACCCTCGAACGCCTGCGGCGAGGTGACCTCGTGGACGAGGTGGAGGTCGACGTAGAGCAGGTCGGGGCGCCCTTCCTCGTGGCGCACGACGTGGCTCTCCCAGACCTTCTCGAACAGGGTGCGGCCCATGCGTCGAGGCTAGCGCGCGACCCCAGGTGCGGCGACGGATTGTGCGGTTTCGTCGGCCGGGGCTGCCTACCCTTGTTCCATGCCGGTTCGCGACGCTCCCGCGGACGCGCCGCTACGGCGCGACGTCCGCCTCCTCGGCGACCTGCTCGGACGCGTGCTCGTCGAGCAGGAGGACGCTTCGTTGCTCGCCGACGTGGAGCGGGTGCGGGCGCTCGCGCGTGACGCGCGGGGCGGCGCGCCGCTCGACGAGTTGCGCGCGGCGGTGGCGGCGCTGCCGGTCGACCGCCAGGCGAGCGTCCTGCGCGCCTTCGCCGTGTACTTCCAGCTCGCGAACGTCGCCGAGCAGCAGCACCGGGTGCGCCGCCGTCGCGAGTACGCCCACGAGGGGCGCGTGCCGGCGGAGTCTCTCGCGGCAGCCTTCGCGCGGCTCGACGGCGTGCCGCAGGAGCTGCTGGAGGAGCGTGTCTCGCTCGAGCTCGTCCTCACTGCGCATCCCACCGAGGCGGCGCGGCGGACCGTCCTCGCCTCCCACCTTCGCCTGGGTGCGCTCCTCGCCGAGCTCGACGACCCGCTGCTCGCGCCCGCCCGCCGGGACGAGGTGGAGGCGGCGCTCGCGGCCGAGATCACGGCGCTCTGGCAGACCGACGAGGTGCGGTCGCGCCGCCCCCGCGTCGTCGACGAGATCCGCAACGGGCACTGGTTCTTCGAGCAGAGCCTGATCGAGGCTGCCGAACGGCTGCTCGCCGACTACCGTGCGCGCGTCCCCGGCGCGCGCCCGCCGCTCCGTTTCGGCTCCTGGATCGGCGGCGACGCGGACGGGAACCCGCACGCGGGGCCCGAGACGGTCGCCGAGGCGCTCGAGCGGGCGCGGCGGCTGCTGCTGCACCGCTACCGCGACGAGGTGCGGGAGCTCGCCGCCGAGATCGGCGTCTCGTCGGAGCTGACGCCGGTGAGCGAGGAGCTGCTCGCGTCGATCGCGCGTGACGAGGCGGAGCTGCCGGAGATCGCGGCAGAGCTCGAGGGCCAGAATCTCGACGAGCCGTACCGGCGCAAGCTCTCGTTCATGTGGCGGCGCCTCGACGCGGGTGCGTACGCGGCGGCCGCGGACTTCGCGGCCGACCTCGACGTGCTCGACCGGAGCCTGCGCTCCAACCGGGGCGCCCGCATCGCCGACGGCGCCCTCGCGGCGTTGCGCCGCCGCGTCGAGCTCTTCGGCTTCCACCTCGCCGAGCTCGACCTGCGCATCCACGCCCGCGACTCCGACGAGCGCGTCCGCTCGCTCGTCGATGCGGGGATCGCGGCGCGCGCCCGGCACGGGGCGGAGGCGCTCGGCACGGTGATCGTCTCCGGCACCGAGTCGGCCGACGACGTACGCCGTGTCCACGCGCTCGCCGGCGACGAGCTCTCGGTCGTGCCGCTCTTCGAGTCCGTCGAGACGCTGCGCGCGGCGCCGCGGATCTACGAGGAGCTGCTCGACTCGACCGGTTGCCGCGAGGTGATGGTCGGCTACTCCGACTCCGCGAAGGACGCCGGGTACCTCGCTGCGCAGGTGGAGATTCGGCGGGCGCTCGTCGCGCTCGCCGAGGTCGCGCGCCGGCGCGGCGCCGAGCTGACCGTGTTCCACGGCCGCGGCGGCAGCGCCGGCCGCGGCGGCGGCCCGACCCACGCCGCGATCCTCGCGCAGCCGCAGGGCGTCCCACCGGGCCGGCTGAAGCTGACCGAGCAGGGCGAGACGATCGCGTT
>DATFMW010000397.1:0-11474 GCA_035266765.1 Gaiellaceae bacterium
CCGGCACGTCCCCGGACGAGCTCGCGGCGGCGATCGCGCGCGGGCTCGAGCTCGCCACGCCCGCCTTCGGCCGCAGCTGCCGCGCCTACGCCGAGGAGCGGCTCTCGTGGGACGGAGCCTTCCCGGCCTGGGAGCACGCGCTCGGCGTCGCCTTCGACCTTCGGACAGGGCTGCCTGCCGTCTCGCACGGGGCCGAGCGCCCCACCGCCGATCTACGGTCGAACCCATGACCGACCTCCTCGTCGTGGTGGGCGCACGGCCGAACTTCGTCAAGGCGGCGCCGATCCTCGCCGCAGCAGAGAGCGCCGGAATCGATGTCGCGCTCCTCCACACGAACCAGCACTACGACGACAGCCTGTCACGCGTCTTCTTCGACGATCTCGACCTGCCGGCACCCCACGTGGAGCTCGGCATCGGCTCGGACAGCCACGCTCGCCAGACCGCACGGATCATGCTCGGCTTCGAGCACGAGCTGCTGCGCATCGACCCGCAGATCGTCGTGGTCGTCGGCGACGTCAACTCCACGCTCGCCTGCGCCCTCGTCGCGGCCAAGGAGCACTACCCCGTGGCGCACGTCGAGGCCGGGCTCCGGTCGTTCGACGAGCGGATGCCGGAGGAGATCAACCGGCGCCTCTGCGACCACGTCTCGCACCATCTGTTCACGACGAGCGCCGACGCCGACGAGAACCTCGCCCGGGAGGGAGTCCCCGCCGAGCGGGTGGCGCTCGTCGGCAACACGATGATCGACACGCTCGACCGGTGCCTCGACGCGGCGCGCGAGCGGCGCGTGCCGTGGCGTCTCGGCCTCGCCCGCGAGCCGTACGCCGTCGCCACCCTGCACCGGCCCGAGAACGTCGACGACCCTGCCGTCCTCACCCGCCTGATCGCGGCGATCGCGAGCGTCTCGCGCCTCCTCCCGGTCGTCCTGCCCCTGCACCCGCGGACGAGGGAGCGCCTCGAGCAGCAGGGCCTGCGCGAGCTCGCGACCGGCGTGCGAACGACCGCGCCGCTCGGCTACCTCGACTTCCTCGGCCTCGTCGCAGATGCGGGCCTCGTCCTCACCGACTCGGGTGGGCTCCAGGAGGAGACGACCGCCGTGGGAGTCCCCTGCCTGACCCTGCGCGAGTCGACCGAGCGCCCCGTCACCGTGACGGCGGGGACGAATACGGTCGTCGGCACCGATCCCGTCCGGATCGTCGACGCGGCGAAGGCCGCCCTCGAGCGGGGAGGCCCGGCGGGCAGCCTGCCGCCGCTCTGGGACGGCCATGCGGCGGAACGGCTCGTCGAACACCTCACAGCGTCGCTCGAGAGGAGCGTCGAGCTTGCCGGTACGGGAAGCTGAGCCCGCGCTCCGCGACCCCGAGAGTGTGGCCTCTCCCCGGCGCCTGCGCGTGGCGATCGTCGGGCCGGACCCTTCCGCGCACGGAGGCGTCGCCGGTTTCGTCCACGCCGTCCTCGCCTCGAGCCTCGCCGAGCGGTACGACCTCGTCGCGGTCCCGACCCACCGTGACGGCACCCGGCGGGCGAAGCTCCTCCAGGCGCGGTATGGCCTCTCGCTCCTGCGCCGGCTCTGCGCGACCGGCGAGATCGATCTCGTCCATCTCAACAGCTCCTGGAAGGGCTCGTTCGCGCGCAAGGCGGCCGCGGCCGCGATCGCGCGTCGCCACGGCTGCCCGGTCGTGCTCCAGCTGCACGGCTCCTGGTTCCAGCAGGCCGTGCGCGGTCGCGGGCTCCGCGGCTCGCTCGCGCGCGGCGCCGCGGGCCGCGTCGCCCGCGCCGCCGATGCCGTCGTCGCCGCCACGCCCGCGTGGGGTGCCGAGGCGTCGGTCCTGCTGGGTCTCGACGCGGTCACGATCGTCCCGAACACGGCGCTCTCCGCCGCAAACGGCGTCCCGCGGGCGGCCAACGGATCGGACACCGTGCTGTTCCTCGGGCGGCTCGAGCGTGCGAAGGGCATCTTCGAGTTGCTCGAGGCGTGCGACGTCCTCCGCCCGGGCCACCCCAAGCTGCGACTGGTGCTCGCCGGCCGGGGGCGCGACGCCGAGGAGCTGCGCGAGCTCGCCGCGGCGCGAGGACTCGGCGACACCGTCGAGCTTCCCGGGTGGGTCGGCGACGAGGAGAAGCAGCGGCTGCTCGCCTCGGCCGCCTGCCTCGCCCTGCCCTCCTACGCCGAAGGACTGCCGCTCGCCCTGCTGGAGGCGATGCTGAGCGGCGTCCCCGTCGTCGCGAGCCGCGTCGGCGGGATCCCGGAGGCGGCACGCGACGGCGCCGAGGCGCTCCTCGTCGCTCCCGGCGACGCGTCCGGGCTGGCCGCGGCGATCGGGACCGTGCTGGACGACCGGCGGCTCGCGCACCGGCTCGCAGAGGCGGCGCGGGCGCGCGCATTCGAGCGCTTCGGGATCGAGCGGGTCGCCGCGGATCTCGCGGACGTCTATGAGGACGTGCTGGCCGCCCGCGCCCGCGCTCAGGCGGCAATCGGAACGGCGGGCCGGGCCGGGTCGACGACGAGCTCGAGCCAGCGCTCGACCGAGTAGGCGCGCCAGAGCTCGGCCCGTCCCAGAGCGCGAACGCGAACGTCCCCTCCAGCCGGTCGGGACAGTCCGGCCCCACTCGGCCCAGGCGGCGAGCAGCGTCCCGGCCTGGGAGTCGCCGTCGATCGGGCGCCCGCGTGCCCGGAGGGAGACCACGACCTCGGGGCCTTGACGATGTCGCCGTCGAGCACGAGGCGGAGGGCCCCTAGCGCCGTCGGCGGGTCCGGGCCGTCGAGGACGGCAAGCACGCGGACGCCCAGCGTCGCCTGACCGTCGCCGACGGCGAACTCGCCGTCGGGCCCACGGTGGGCGAGCGTGGCAGGCATCCGCCGGACGAGCGTGTCCGCCGGCTCGAGACCGCTGTGCAGATCGATCGTCCCGGCGATGCCCGCCACGCCCCCATCCTCGGCTCGCGCGGCAGGTCGTGCCCCGTACGATGGCACAGTCCCGCGCCCCACGACCGTCGCCACCGTCCGTCGCGTCGGACTGAGAACTCGACCTACAAAGCGGCCGGAGTGAGCCGCGGGCGCGATCCCTCGGCGGCGAGCTCGGCGTACAGCGCGAAGAGCCGATCCGCGACAGTGTCCCAGCTCATGCTTCGGGCCGCCCGCTCACGGCCGGCTCGGCCGAGACGGGCCGCGAGCGCCCGGTCGGAGAGCACCGAGACGAGCGCCTCCGCGAGCGAGCGAGCGTCGCCGGAGGGGACGACGTAGCCGGTCTCGCCGTCGTCGACGAGCTCCGGCAGCGCGCCGCCGTCGCTCACGACGACCGGCAACCCCGAGGCCATCGCCTCGACCACCGGCAGGCCGTAGGCCTCGAAGACCGACGGCTGCACGTAGACGTCGGCGAGCGCGTACGCGAGCGGGACGTCCGCGTACGCGAGGGGCCCGGCGAAGCGGACGCTCTCGCCGAGCGGCTCGGCGAGACGCTCGAGGTGGTCGACGTAGCGTGCCCGCCACTCCGGGTGGCCGAGCAGCTCGCGCCGCTCGCGCGTCGGCAGCGGACTCCGGAGACCGGCCCGCTTGCCCACGATGAGCACCTGGGCACCCGGCACGCGCTCCCGCACCGCAGGCAGCGCCTCGAACAGCGTGTGCAGACTCTTCTCCGCCGAGATCCGCCCGACGAAGAGAGCGACGGGCCCGTCCCCGAGGCCGAGCCGGCGGCGCAGCTCCTCCACCTCGCCGGCGCGCTCCGTCCTCACCTCGGTCGCAGGCCGGAAGTCGTTCGGGTCGACGCCGTTCGGGAGGACGTCCACTTTCCCGGCATGCTCGGGGAAGCGGTCGCGGATCTGATCTGCGATCTGCTGCGAGACGCCGAGCACGCGATCGACGAGCCGCAGCCGCTCGAACCCCTCGTTCCACGGGATCTCGGCGAGCCACTCGCAGTGCATCTGCAGCACGATCGGCGTGCGCGGGAGCGCGGCGCGCAGGATCGGCACCCACTGCGACGTGTTGTAGAGGTGGACGATGTCGACCTCCGCGCGCCGAAACGCCGCCGCATGGGTGCGCGCGTAGCCGCGGAAGTACGACGGCCGGCCCGCGTACGGCCGGTCGCGGACCCCGAGCTTCCGCTCGACCTTGTTCAGCAGCGTCAACGCCTCCCCGCGCCGCACATCCGCGAGCGCGGGGTCGCGCAGGAAGCGGACACCGTCCAGCTCCATCGGCAGCTCGCCGAGCACCGGGTGGTCGCGCGTCGCGATCACGAACTCGCAGCGGTCGGAGAGCCTTGTGACGGCCTCCCACATCGTCGTCGTGACCGACCCGGCGTGGGCGCCGGGAGGGATCGTGGAGTTCTCGGGCGCGAGCCAGCCAACGCGAACACGTCTCACACCTCGACCGTAGAGCAGGGCCTCCCGGGAAGCTCACGCCGAACGGTGGGGACGGCGGCAACGAACGGGCAGGGACGGCCGGCCGCCGGGGCAATAGGCTGGATCGTGGTGCCCTCGAAGTCCCACTAAGAGCACCATCCAGGGCGGCAGTCGTGGCCGCAGCGGCTGCCGCCCTCGTTTCCGTGCTGATCATCCCCTCGGCGGCGGGACGATCCGGCGGCATCGACTTCCGCTCGGGCTTCGACAACGGCTCGCTCGCTCCGTGGAAGGGGGCGCAGGTCCAGTACGACCGGCCGACCGCCGACTCGTTCCGCATCGTCGAGTCGCCCCGGCGCACCGGGAGCAGCGCGGCGATGTTCATCGCGCGCCAGGGGTACAGCCCGTTCGGCTGCAGCGAGAGCTCGGAGCTCTGCTGCGGGCCGACCCCGCGCCCGACGGAGGGCAGCGACTACTGGTACGCGTGGTCGACGCTCTTCGGGGAGCCGTGGTACGGCCCGTACAAGTGGGGCATCTTCGCCCAGTGGCACTCCGACTACGGCATCCCGCCGCCGCTCGACTTCAACGTCGGCGTCGCCGCGATCTCCATGCAACTACACACCGGGGCGGTCTCGCTCTCGAACGGCGGCTCATGCGCGTACGACCGCACGTTCCGGCTGCTGTACGACGTCTCGCCGGGCCGCTGGCACGGCCCGCCAGGGCTCCGTGACGGTCTGGCACCGGCTTGCGGGCGAGCTCCGGCTCACCCGCCTGCTCCGGATCCGGAACGTGCCGACGCTCCAGCGCCTCGGCAACGAGGTGTCTCCCGTCTACGCGAAGACCGGGATCCACCGGGCGAGCTATTGCGACCAGCCGACCCGGCTCGGCTGCTCGGCCGCGCGCGGCGTCCAGCACGACCTGATCGTGTTCCAGGACGACTTCCGGCGCTCGACGACCGTGTTCCCGGGCTGCACGATCTGCCGGAAGGGCTAGCGCGGGCCGGCGGCGAGCCGGCCGGTCACCGGCACGAGCGCGATCGCGAGCCAGTAGAGCAACAGGGTCGACCCGAACGCCGACACCGGGCTGAACGCCATCCCGCTCCAGATCACGATCAGCACGCCCGCCGCCCAGAGTGCGGCCGTGCGCGCCGCCGGCACCCGGGTGCGCAGGAGCCGGACGACGAGGGTCCCGAGCGCGAGCACGTTGAAGCCGACCCAGGCGAGGAAGCCGAGCGTCCCCATCCGCGCCCACAGCCACAGGTGCGTGTTCTCGGGATCGTCCACGTAGCTGCGCACGAAGTTGCTGCCGCCGATGTTCGACGTGTAGGTCGCCGGATACCCGAAGCCCGTGCCGAGCAGCGGATGCGCCTTGAGCTGGCCCCAGACGACGTTCCACTTGTCGTAGCGCACCTGCACCGACGGATCGCTGGCGGCCGTGCTCGGATTCACCGAGGAGAGACGCTGCTCGACGGAGGCGAGCTGGGCTTCGAGCTTCGGTGGGTGCGGCACGATGCTGTACGCGCCGAACGCGAGGAGCCCGGCGAGCACGACCACGAGCCCGAGCCGCATCGCGCCGCGCAGAGAGGAGAGAAGCGCGAAGACGGCCAGCGCCGCGAGCACGCCGATCCAGGTCTCGCGCGCGCCCGAGGCCGCCACGCCGCCGAGGAGGAGGAGCACGAGGGCCGGAGCGAGCCCGCTGAGCGGCCGCGTGTCGGCGACGAGCGCAGCCAGCACGTAGAGCAGGGCGCCGGCGACGAGGAACGAGCCGCCGATCGACAGTCCACGCGCACCGCCGGTCGAGAGCCCGCGGTCCGTCACGCTCCGTCCGGCGGCGACCATCGCCAACGCCGCGACCGACGAGATCGCAGCCGCCGCCGCGATCGCGACGCCGAGCAGACGCAACTGCCGCGGCGTCTCGACCACGCGCACGACAACCGGTACGAGCACGCAGAACCCGAAGATGCGCGCGCTCGAGAACACGCCGTGGCCGGCGCGGGCGAGGTCGTAGGTCGCGAGAACGAACAGCGGGACGAAGCCCGCGAACGCCGGCTCGCGCGCGAGCTCGGCAAGCGGCGGCCCGACTCCCCCGCGACGCAGCTCCCACCCCGCCCAGGCGAGCAGGATCGCAACGAGGAACAGATCGGAGAGCTGGATCTGGAAGCCCGCGAACGCCAGGTTGGGAAACGTGAAGACCAGGTCGAGCAGGTCGCCCGAGACGACGAGCCCGAACGCGGCGGTGAGGAGGAGGACGCCGGGGCGGACGAACGCGAGCACGGCGACCGCAACGACGAGCACGGCGACGGCCAAGAGCGCCGGAGAGCGAGTCGACAGGGTGACGATCGCGGCGTTCGCGGCGAGCCCAGCCGCGCCGAGGAGGACGGTCGGCCGGGCCGGCGCGTACGCCCGGCTAGCGGCCATAGCCGTACGCCGTCGCCTTGACCGGCGAACGGTTCGCGACGATGCCGAGCAGCCGCGCGTCGACGGCCCGCAGGAGATCCTTCGCGCGACGGACGGCCTCGATCGGCGTCCTGCTCACGTCCACGACGAGGACGACCCCGTCCACGAGCCGGGACAGGATCGCGGCGTCGGCGATCGGGAGCACGGGCGGCGCGTCCACGACGACCCAGTCGTACCCTGCCCGCGCCTCCTCGACCAGGTGGGCGAGCTTCGGCCGCGACAGCAGCTCGGCCGCGTTCCCGGCGGGGTCGCCGGCGGGGAGCAGGTCGAGCGTGGGGATGCGCGTCCGCACCACGATGTCGGCGAGATCCGCGTTCCCGCCCGCCGCGAGGAGCGCGGAGAGGCCGTAGACGTCGGGGAGGCCGAAGAGCGACTCGACGCGCGGGTTGCGGAGGTCGGCGTCGATCAGGAGCGTCTGCCGCTCGCCGTATGCGCAGATCGCGGCGAAGTTCGCGGCCGTCGTGCTCTTCCCCTCGTTCCGGCGGGCGGACGTGAAGAGGACGACCCGGCGGCCCTCCGGCAGATGCGAGTAGGTGAGGGTCGTGCGGAGGCTGCGGTAGGACTCCGCCTCCAGCGAGTCGGACCGGATCGGCGCGCGGTTCATGCCTCGCCTCCGGCGCCGACGCCGGCGCCGGCCTGGCGGCGGGGGACGTGAACCGCCGCGACGAGGCTCGCGCCGGTGTGCCTGGCGGAGGAGCGGCTGAGCTTCGGGATCGCGACGAGCACCGGCAGGTCGAGCGCGTGCCGCAACTCCTCAGGGTTCCTCGCCCGGTTCTGGATGTGCTCGAGCAGGAAGGCGAGGCCCGTGTTCAGGAGGAGCCCGAGCACGAACGCGATCACGAGCGTGCGCATCGGCCGCGGCGCGTACGGAGTGCGCGGCGTGGCCGCCGCATCGATCACCTCGAGCTCGCGATAGCTCGGGAAGACAGGCGGCGCCGGAAAGTTCGCCGGGGCCACACCCTGCTTGCGGAGCAGGCTGACCTCCTTCCGGTAGAGGGCTGTGAGCTCGGCGATCCGGGCGCGTCTCTGCGTCTCGAGCTGCCCCTGAAGCGCCGTCGCGAACGCGTTCGCCGCGCCTGCCACGGATTTCCGCGCCGTGCCGGTGCACGTCGCCTGGAGAAACTCCGACTGGCCCGACTGCGCGAAGGAACAGCTGCCGATCCCGGTGCCGGAGCCGATCGCCTTCGCCGCGAGCTGCGCGACCTGGCCCGTGTTCCCGAGCGCCGTGATCGTGACCGCCCGCTCGCGCGCCGTGAGCGTGTCCTGGAGCGACACGATGCCGTCGGCGCCCATGGGGGCCTGCACCTGCAGCAGCGCCGACGCGCGGTAGCTCGGGACGGTCGTGTACGTCACGGCCGCGACGCCGGCGAGCAGGGCGAGCATGAGCACGGTCACGAGCCGCCAGTGATGGCGGATGACCTTGAGCGGCCGACCGACGCTCACGTGGTCACCTCGTCCGAACCTCCTGGGCTTCCGCGGCAGCCGGGAGCGGCTGCTCTCGATCGAGTGTAGGAAGCGCCACTTCCGCGTCCCCTCGATCATCGGCCAGGGTCGTCCCACCCACCGGGGAGGAGTCGCGCAGGCGCGCCGCTCTGCGCCGAAGCGGCAGGATGCGCTCCACCTCGGCGAAGAACTCGCGCCACCGCTCCGGCGCCAGCACGCGCAGCGCGACCGGGTAGAGGATGACGCCTGCCGCGACGAGCGGGACGAGCTGCCAGGCCGCCGACCCGAGCTCGGCGGCGAGACCGAGGCGTAGCCCGAAGACGCCTGCACCCATCACGAGCGCGGCGACGAACGGCTCGCGGATTGCGTGCAGCCACGCGACGAGCGGCAGCGCGAGGATCCGGCCCGCGGCGACGAGCGCGACGATGCTCATCACGAGCGTCGCCCCTGCGCGGGCGCCGGCGAACCCCACGAGCCCGAAGCGGTACAGCGCGCCGATGAGGGCGAACAGCAGCCCGATCTGGAACACGCCCATCTTGAAGAAGAGGTCAGGGCGTCCCGAGGCCTTGAACACCTCCCCGGTCGTCGCCGCGACGGACAGGAAGATCCCGTAGAACGAGATCACGACGAGCACCCCCACCGCCCCGGTCCCGTTCCACTTGCTCCCGTAGACGGCCGGGACCAGGACGCCGCTGACCGCGGCGAGGCCGACGCCGATCGGCGGCGAGATCGTGCAGATGAAGCGGAGCGAGCGGAGGTAGGCGTTGCGGAAGCGGTCGAGGTCGCCCTGGACCCTCGCGTACGCCGGGAAGACGAGCACGTTCGCGATCCCGGTGACGATCGTGACGGCCTGTCTCCCGGTCTGGAAGCCGATGTTGTACGCGCCGAGCGACACCGGGCCGTACAGCCGGCCGACGCCGGCCGGATCGGTGTTCGAGTTGACGAAGCCGGCGACGTTCCCGGCGACGATGTGCCGCCCGTAGCGTAGGAGCAGCCGCAGCTCGCGCAGCGAGGCGCGGCGCGGGTTGGGACGGTACGGGCTCGCGACCCAGGAGGCCGCCGCCACCCACGCGGCCACGACGAGCTGGCCGCCGATCACCGCCCAGGCACCGGCGCCTGCGAGCGCGAGCCCGATCGCCGAGGCCAGGTAGAGGACCGACGACACCATCGAGATCGTCGCCTGCCGCGTGAACAGCAGCTCGCGCTGGATCAGCGCCCCCGGCACGATCGCGAGCGAGCGGAGGACGAACACCCCCGCCAGCCCGCGCATCAGCGGCTCCACGTCGTGCTGGTGGAAGAAACGGGCGGCGAGCGGCGAGCCGGCCACGCAGAGGGCGGCGAGCGCGACACCCGCGAGCGGAGCGTAGAGCGCGGCCGCGTCCGCCGCGGCGTGGATGCCCTCGCGGCGCTGGATCAGCGCGGCACGCAGCCCCGAGTCCTGAAAGAGCTGGAAGACCGCCACGGCGAGCATCGCGAGCGCGGCGAGGCCGAACTCGCGCTTCTCGAGCAGGCGTGAGAGCGCGACCACGGCGAGCCACGTCGTCGCCGACACCATGAGCGTCGACGCGGTCACCCAGCGGGCGCTGCGGGCGATGTGGTCGCCGAGTTGCTCCGGCGCACCGGAGGGAGCATCCGTGCCCATCCGGCTCGACCGTACGTGCGCGTGACGCCACCCCACCCCACCCGAACGAACGGCGGGGCAATGCCAATGGTGTGGCTGGCCGTCCTCGACTTCCGACCCCGACGCCTTGCGCTTTCGTCCGTGTCCCCCGGGCGGGGGCCGACCTAGGTTCGAGGAACGGATGGCATCGACCGAGGAACGTGCGTGACCACGACCGCAGAGCGCATCCCCGCGCCGCCCGAACCGGCGTCCGCAGTGCTGCCCGCCGCGCGGCGCCGCGGGCCCGCCGGCCTCCTGCGGAGAGCGCTGCTCGCCGCCGACCTGACCGGTCTCGTGGTCGCGTTCGCCGTCGCGAGCGCCGCGGGCACCCGGCCGCGCGCGGCGGAGGAGGTCGTCGCGTTCGTCGTCCTCATCCCGCTCTGGGTCGTCGGCGCGAAGCTCTTCGGCCTCTACGGCGCCGACGAGCAGCGCATCGACCACTCGACGGTCGACGAGATCGCAGCCGTCGCGCTGCTCGACACCGTCGCGTCCTGGACGCTCGTCACCGCCGCGTATCTCACCGGCCGGCTCGAGACCCTCGCCGGGGACGTCCTCCTCTTCTGGCTCGTCGCGCTCGCCGCCGTCGTCGCTGTCCGAAGCGTCACGCGGGCGCTCGCACACCGGCTGCCCGGCTTCCGGCAACGGGCGCTGATCCTCGGCGCGGACGAAACGGGCCGGCTCGTCGCGCGCAAGCTGCTCCAGCACCCGGAGTACGGCGTCGACGTGGTCGGGTTCGCCGACGAGCAGCCGGACACCGGCATGGAGACGATCGGCGCGCCGGCAGAGCTGCCGGAGCTCGTGCGGACGCTCGGCGTCCAGCGCGTGTTCGTGACCGCGGGGCGCCGCACGTCCGAGGAGACGCTCGCCGCGATCCGGTCGCTCGGCGAGCTCGACGTCTACGTCGACCTCGTCCCCGACCTCCACGAGATCGTCGGGCCGAGCGGGCGCATCCACTCGATCGAGGGGCTGTTCCTCATCGACCTGCCGCCGGTACGGCTGTCGCGCTCGTTCCGGCTCGTCAAGCGGACGATCGACATCGCGGGCGCGCTCGTCGGGCTCGTGCTCGCGCTGCCCGTATTTCTCGTCGTGCCGCTCCTCATCCGCCGCGAGTCGTCCGGCCCGGCCCTTTTCCGCCAGGCGCGGCTCGGCGAGCGGATGTGCGAGTTCACGGTTCTCAAGTTCCGCACGATGCGCGTCGACGCGGACGAGAACCGCCACCGGGAGTTCATCCGCGCGACGATGGACTCGGCGGCCGCACCCGAGTCGAACGGGCTCTTCAAGCTCGACCGCGGCAATGAGGTGACACGGGTCGGCGCGTTCCTGCGACGCACGAGCCTCGACGAGCTGCCGCAGCTCTGGAACGTCCTGCGCGGCGACATGTCGCTCGTCGGCCCCCGCCCGTGCATCCCGTACGAGACGCAGTTCTTCCGGCCGCACCACTTCGAGCGGTTCCTCGTGCCGGCCGGCCTCACCGGGCTCTGGCAGGTGACCGCGCGCGCCCACGCGACCTTCGGCGAAGCGCTCGACATGGACGTCGCGTACGCGCGCGGCTGGTCGCTCGGACTCGACTTGAACCTGCT
>DATFMW010000398.1:0-3290 GCA_035266765.1 Gaiellaceae bacterium
CCGGCTGTGCAGGGCCTCGCTGTGCGGGTTCAGGCCGACGATCGTGACGGTCGCGCCGCGCGCCGTCAGCTTCGCGACGGCGGCGTCGAGGGCGTGGACGGCCGAGCTGTCCCAGACGTGCGCGAGGGTGAGATCGAGGACGACGGCGGTGTGGTCGTCGTAGTCGAGCGCATGCGCGAACGCCGCGGTCGACGCGAAGAAGAGCTGTCCCCGGACGGCGAAGGTCGTCGTCCCGTCGGCGGCGACGGTGCGGTCGATGTCGATCAGGTGCGCGACGCGACGCGCGAAGAAGAGCGCCGACAGCAGCACGCCGGCCCCGACCCCGTAGGCGAGGTTGTCCGTGGCGACGACGATCGCGACGGTCACCGCCATCACGGCGAGCTCGCTCCGTGGAGCGCGACGGAGGGAGGCCACCGTGATGCTCGACCAGTCGAACGTGTTGATCGCGACGACGACCATCACGGCGACGAGCGCGGCAACCGGGATCCGCGAGACGGCGCCGCCGAACACGATGAGCAGCACGAGCAGGAAGACGCCGGATGCGAGCGTCGAGAGCCGGCTGCGCCCGCCGGACTGCATGTTGATCATCGACTGGCCGATCATCGCGCAACCCGGCAGTCCGCCCACCAGCGCGCTCGCGACGTTCGCGACGCCCTGGCCGCGGCACTCGCGGTCCTTGTTCGACGGCGTGTCCGTGATGTCGTCGATCAGGGTCGCCGTGAGGAGCGACTCGATCAGGCCGACGATCGCGATCGAGAGCGAGTAGGGCGCGACGATCGCGAGCGTGTGCAGGGTCAGCGGAACGTGCGGCAGCCCGAAGCCGGGCAGTGCGGACGGGAGCGCGCCCATGTCCTTCACGGTCGGCACGTGGACGTGCAGCAGCACGGCGGCCGCGGTCAGCACGACGATCGCGACGAGCGGCGCCGGCACCGCCCTCGTCAGCCGCGGCACGAGGTAGATGAGCGCGAGCCCGGCGGCGGCGACCGCGTAGACCGCCCAGGATCCGCCGCGGACGTGCGGCACCTGCGCGAGGAAGATCAGGATCGCGAGCGCGTTCACGAAGCCGACCATCACCGGACGCGGCACGAAGCGCATCAGGTGGCCCACCTTCAACACCCCGAACACGATCTGGAACGCGCCCGCGAGCAGTCCCGCAGCGAAGAGGTACTGGATGCCGTGGTCGCGGACGAGCGGGACGACGAGCAGCGCCACCGCGCCGGTCGCCGCCGAGATCATCCCCGGGCGGCCCCCGACGAGCGAGATCACGATCGCGATCGTGAACGACGCGTAGAGGCCGACCTTCGGATCGACGCCGGCGATGATCGAGAACGAGATCGCCTCCGGAATCAGCGCGATCGCGACCACGAGCCCGGACAGCAGTTCGGTCCGGACGTCACCCGACCAGGCGGCACGCACACTCGACACTCCAGGGAACGACCCGACTCGCTGCATCCGACCTCATTCGCTCAGAGGACCAACGCAGGCGCTGCGCACAAGCGGCGAACGTGCCCGATCGCCGCGGAAACCCCGAAGCTCGACCCGATCCCTCACCCGCGGGCACCGTCGCCCGCGCGACCCGACCCTTACATCAGCCGGGGACGATAGCGGCGACGGCCGGGCTCCCGGCGGCGGTGCGCGCAAAGCGAGAGCGGGCCGGTAGGATCCGCGGAGCGTCACGCCGGGGCGTTCGGGGCCCCGGAGACGTGCCGGCCCGTCGCCGGCCGTCGACGGTGACGCGACTCACATCCGATGGATCCGGCACGGCTTCTCAACCTCCGCGGCGCGCGTCTGCTCCCGCTCGGGCTCGCGTTCGCGGCGATGTTCGCCTCGTCGCCGGGACAGTCGTTCTTCTTCGCGGTCTTCATCGACCACATCCTCGCCGGCACCGGCATCTCCCGGACCGCGTTCTCGGCGCTGTACGCCGTGGCCACGATCGCCTCGGCCACGCTCAGCTTCGGCCTCGGCCACACCGCCGACCGCGCCGGGCTGCGCCCTGTCTGGGCGCTCGTCGCCGGCGGGCTCGCAGCCGCCTGCCTGCTCGAGAGCCTCGCACACGGGATCCTGCTCGCCGCAGTCGGGCTCGTGCTCTTGCGCAGCCTCGGGCAGGGCTCCTTCCCGCTGCTCGGCACCCTCGTCGTGAATTACTGGTACCCCGCGCGTCGCGGCGCCGCGATGGCGATCGCCAGCTTCGGTCTCACCATCGCCTCCGTCGCGCTGCCGCCGCTGCTCGCGCTCCTGATCGACGGCATCGGGTGGCGCGCCGGCTACCGGCTGATCGCCCTCGTCGTCGCAGGCCTCATCCTGCCGCTCGCCCTCCTCGTCCGCCGCCCGGCCGGAACATCCGCGGCCGCCGTCTCGGCCGAGGACACCGCGCCACCGGAACGCGCCGCCCCCTCGCCGGTGGCCCGGCGCGTCGGCCGTGCCCGGCTGCCGCTCCCGCACCGCTCCGCCGCACTCCTGCTCATCGCCCTCTCCACCCCCGCCCTCATCACCACCGCGATCGTCTTCCACGTCGTCTCGCTGCTCGGCAGCCGCGGCATCAGCGCCCCCGCAGCAGCCGCGGCGCTCAGCCTGCTCGGCATCGCCCGCGCCGCCGGCACGATCGCCGCCGGCGCGATCGCCGACCGGCTCGGCACCCGCACCCTGCTCACCGCGCTCACCGGAGCCCTCGCCGCCGGCAGCGCGATCCTGCTCGTTCCCAGCGGGCCCGTCTCCTATCTCGCCTTCGCCGTGATCGGACTCGCCAGCGGCATCTGGAGCGTCGCCTCCGGCATCGCCTGGGCACGCACCTACGGTCTCGCCGCGATCGGCAGGCTCCAGGGGCTCGCCTCCGCCGCGACCATCGTCGCCGCCGCCGTGGGGCCGCTCCCGCTCGCCATCTCCGTGGCCGCGACGGGCACGTACACCGCCGGTCTCCTCTTCCTCCTCGCAACCGCCGCCGTCGCCTTCGCCGCCGCCCTCCAGTGGCGCGCGCCCGAATAGCCACGCGCCCGCAAACCACTGTCTTCCTCCTCTAGTGCGGCCTCTCGTACCGTTCGACCGGAAACGCGGATCGTTGGAGGCCGCACGTGCGGCCGCTTCGCGGCCGGATGGTTGTTGCTTTTGACGGTGAGGGACTCTGGGGGGCGGCTGACGGAGAGCGGGCGGCACGGGTCGAGGGCACGCGAAAGCCGAAGGCCATACCGGCCGCGGAGCGGCCGGTTCGTGCGGCGTCGAGAGACGCCGGTTCCCGGTGCAACGTTGAGAGACGCCGCCTAGAGCTTCACGACGGCGCGGATCTCGCCGCCCTG
>DATFMW010000399.1:0-3361 GCA_035266765.1 Gaiellaceae bacterium
CCCGCGCCGCGTCGCGGAAGTCGGGCAGGTAGCAGAGCTCGAAGAGCTCGTCGCCGGCGTGCGAGGCGAGCCCGCCGAAGAGATCGGGGCGCAGCATCGGCGTCACCATCGCGCCGTAGCCGCCGCTCGACTTCCCGGCGATCCCCCGGTGGGCCGCCTCGGGCAGCGTGCGGTAGGTCGCGTCCACGAACGGCACGACCTCGTCGCAGAGGTAGCTGTGATAGCGGCCGACCCCCGGCGAGTCGAGGAACTGGGAGCCGCCGTAGGACGTCCACGCGTCGACGAAGACAACGAGCGCGGGCGGGCAGTCCTCCTGCGCGAAGAGCCGGTCGACGAGCTCCGGCACCGTCGGCCGGAACGCCGAGCGGTTCCGCCACATGTCGAGCTGGCCCGTGTGCCCCTGGATCAGATACAGGGTCGGCAGCCGCCGCTCCGGCTCCGCCTCGTAGGCGGGCGGCACGTACACCTGGAGCGGGCGCACATGCGGATCGCCGAGCGGGTTGCCGCGCAACGCCTCGCTTGCGAGCTCGTGCTCCTCGAACCGTCCGCCGAACGACTGCGACCAGGGCTCCACACACCCGATTCTTCCATCGAGCCGTCGGATGCCGTCGCTACAGTCGGCGCGTGACCGACCGGAGAGCCCCGGCAGCCCTCGCCGCCCTCGCCGCCGTCGCGCTCGTCGCGGCCGGCTGCGGTGCCCGCTCGAGCGCTCCGTACACGCCGAAGGGGACGATCTCCTGCCTCAAGGGCAAGGGCTTCCTCCAGATCACGACGAAGGGTTCGAAGCTCGGCCCGATCGCCGCGTTCGCCCAGTACGGCGGCCTGCAGGCCCGCACCGCCGACAAGAACGTCGTCACGATCGCGTTCGCGGCCGACCAGGCCGCGGCGGCCGCTACCAAGAAGGCATACCGCAGCGCCGCGACGCCGTTCTACCGCCAGCGGATGGACGAGATCATGCAGTCGCAACGGAACGCCGTCATGGTCTGGACGCTCGCGCCGACGCAGCAGCAGATCGACGACGTCGAGTCCTGCCTGCACTCGTAGCGGCCCTGGATACACTGGTGCCATGACCGAGTACGGGACGATGCGGGTGAAGAGCGGGCTCGCCGAGATGCTCAAGGGCGGCGTGATCATGGACGTCGTCGACGCCGAGCAGGCGAAGATCGCCGAGGCCTCCGGCGCCGTCGCGGTGATGGCGCTCGAGCGTGTCCCGGCCGACATCCGGCGCGACGGCGGCGTCGCGCGCATGTCCGACCCGGCGATGATCAGGGAGATTCAGGAGTCCGTCTCGATCCCGGTGATGGCGAAGTGCCGGATCGGCCACTTCGCCGAGGCCCAGATCCTCCAGTCGCTCGAGATCGACTACATCGACGAGTCCGAGGTGCTGACTCCGGCCGACCTCGAGCACCACGTCGACAAGTGGGCGTTCACGGTGCCGTTCGTCTGCGGCTGCACGAACCTCGGCGAGGCGCTGCGGCGGATCGCGGAGGGCGCGGCGATGATCCGCACGAAGGGCGAGGCGGGTACCGGCGACATCGTCAACGCGGTCACCCACATGCGCTCGGTCTTCGGTCACATCCGCAAGCTCGGCGCGCTGCGCGAGGAAGAGCTGTACGCCGAGGCCAAGAACCTCCAGGCGCCGTACGAGCTCGTCCGCTGGGTGGCGGAGAACGGGAAGCTGCCCGTCGTCACCTTCACCGCGGGCGGGATCGCGACCCCGGCCGACGCGTCGCTCTGCATGCAGCTCGGCGCCGACGGCGTCTTCGTCGGCTCCGGCATCTTCAAGTCGGGCGACCCCGAGCTGCGCGCGAAGGCGATCGTCGAGGCGACGACGCACTTCAACGACCCGGAGATCCTCGCCCGTGTCTCCGCCGGTCTCGGCGAGCCGATGGTCGGCATCTCGACTGCTTCGCTCGACCCGAGCGAGCTGCTCGAGACGCGCGGCTGGTAGCTCGAGCCGAGCTCGCAGCTCGCTCAGGTCTGTTCCCTTCGTACCGCTTCGCGCTGGGCAGGCGCGCTGCGCGCGCGTGCCCGGCGCTGTGCTTTCCTGCTCGGGAACGGCGTCCGGCGCGGCACGGATTCGCGGACGCGGTTCCGCGGTTTGCCGCGCCCGGGCGGCCGGGCGCGGCCTCTCCGTCCGACCGTAGGAGCACGCTCTCTCCAGCGTGAAGGCGGGCAAGCCGGTCTGGACGACGTCGTCCTTCCTGCTCTATGCGGGCGGGCTGGTCGTCCTCGGCGCGGCGCTCGGGGCGCTCTCCTATCTCTCGGCCCAGTACGGCGACGCGGCGTACGCGGGCTGGGCCGTACTCGTGCTCGTCGTCCTACAGGGGATCGCCGACCGGTTCCACCGCGCAGGCCGGCGGATCGCGGCGGGCGTCTTCGCCTTTGCCTCGGTGCTCGCGTGGGCGCTCTTTCTCGGTGCGCTCTGGACGTGGTTCGGCTGGATCGGGAACTCGCCCTCGCCGGCGTCGGTCACCTCGGTCGCGTCGGGCTCCTCGTCGCCGTTCCACGGCTTCTCGGTCGCACGGCTCTCGCTCGAGCTGCTCGTGCTCGTCGCGGCGGCGAGCAACCGGCGCCGGTTCGAATTCCCCTTCATCGCGCTGATCTCGACGGTCGCCGGCTGGCTGTTCGTCACCGACCTCGTCTCCGGCGGCGGCGAGTGGTCGGTGGTGGTGACGCTCGCTGTCGGGCTCTTCTACTTCGCCGTCGGCAGCGCGCGGGACGACCCGTCCGCGTTCTGGCTCGAGCTCGTCGGCGGGATCCTGATCGGCGGGAGCCTCCTCTACTGGTGGCACTCGAGCGACTGGCAGTGGGCGCTCGTCTCGGTCGCGGCGCTCGCCTACGTCGGGATCGCGCAGCGCACCGGCCGGTCGAGCTGGGCCGTGCTCGCCACGATCGGGCTGCTCGCAGCGGCGACGCACTTCACGATCGGCTGGACGCGCGTCGGCATCCCGTTCCTCGGCGGCGCCGCCGCCGCGCCGCCGCGCCTCTGGGTGCCGCCGGTCGTCTTCGCGTTCGTCGGCTTCCTGCTCGTCGCGCTCGGCCTGCGTGCCGGCCGGGCCGGCGACAGCGCGGTCTGAGGATCCGGCCGTCACTACAATCCGCGCCGTGAAACAGCCGCTTCGGATCGGTGTCCTCGCCGTGCAGGGAAACTTCCGCGAGCACGCGGCGATGCTGCGGCGCCTCGGCGCCGAGCCGGTCGAGGTGCGCCTGCCGGCGCAGCTCGACGGCCTCGACGGCCTGATCGTCCCCGGCGGCGAGTCGACCGCGATCGGCCGCCTGATGCACCTGTACGGCCTCGACGAGGCGGTGCAGCGGTTCACAGCGCCGATCTTCGGCACCTGCGCCGGGATGATCGTGC
>DATFMW010000400.1:0-2024 GCA_035266765.1 Gaiellaceae bacterium
GGCCCAGCTCGACCAGCTCCTCCACCCGATGCTCGACCCGGAGGCCGAGCTCGAGATCGCCGCGCACGGCCTCAACGCGTCACCGGGCGCCGCCTGCGGGAAGATCGTGCTCGACGCGAACACCGCCGAGGATCACGGCAAGGCCGGCGAGGCCGTCATTCTCGTCCGCTTCGAGACGACGCCCGACGACATCCACGGCCTGATCCAGTCGAAGGGCGTCCTCACCGCGCACGGCGGCATGACCTCGCACGCGGCCGTCGTCGCGCGCGGCATGGGCAAGCCGTGCGTCGCCGGCTGCGAAGGGCTCGAGATCGACATGGAGGCCCGGACGCTCCGCATCGGCGGCCACGACCTGCGCGAGGGCGACATGCTCACGATCGACGGCGGCAGCGGCCGCGTCATCCTCGGCGAGGTCGAGCTCGTCCCGCCGCAGATCAACGAGGACTTCGAGACGATCCTCGGGTGGGCCGACGAGGTGCGACGGCTCAAGGTGCGCGCGAACGCCGACAACCCGGAGGACTCCGCGAAGGCGCGTGAGTTCGGGGCGCAGGGGATCGGCCTCTGCCGCACCGAGCACATGTTCTTCGGCGAGGAGCGGCTCCCCGTCATGCAGGAGATGATCCTCGCCTCCGACGAGGAGGGCCGCCGCGCTGCACTCGACCGGCTGCTCCCGTTCCAGCAGTCCGACTTCGAGGGGATCTTCGAGGTGATGGCGGGCCTGCCGGTCACGATCCGGCTGCTCGACCCGCCGCTGCACGAGTTCCTTCCGGATCTCGAGGACGCAGCCGACGAGCGGATGCGGCAGCGGATCAAGGCGCTGACCGAGTCGAACCCGATGCTCGGGACGCGCGGCTGCCGGCTCGGCATCCAGTGGCCGGAGGTCTACGAGATGCAGGTGCGCGCGATCGCGCGGGCGGCGAAGGCTGTCCAGGAGCGCTCCGGCGACGCGCCGCTCGTCGAGATCATGCACCCGCTCGTGGGCTTCCGCGAGGAGCTGCGCCGGCTGCGCGAGCTCACCGAGGCGGTCATGGCCGAGGAGGCGCCCGAGCTCGAGTACCACTGCGGGACGATGATCGAGCTGCCGCGGGCGGCGCTCCGTGCGGACGAGATCGCAGAGGTGGCCGACTTCTTCTCGTTCGGCACGAACGACCTCACCCAGACGACGCTCGGCATGTCGCGCGACGACGCCGAGGGCAAGTTCCTCACCTGGTACCTCGAGGACGGCGTGCTCGAGCGCAACCCGTTCGAGACGCTCGACCAGGACGGCGTCGGCGACCTGATGCGGATCGGCGTCGAGCGCGGCCGCTCCACGAAGCCGGAGATCAAGCTCGGCATCTGCGGTGAGCACGGTGGCGACCCGGCCTCGGTGGCGTTCTGCCACGGGCTCGGGCTCGACTACGTCAGCTGCTCGCCGTACCGCGTCCCGCTCGCCCGGCTGGCGGCGGCGCAGGCCGTGCTCAGGGAGGCGCACCGCTCCCAGTACGTCGCCGCCGGCGGCTGAGCCCGCTCCTCGAGGAGCTCCGCGTCGACGAGCCGCTGCACGCCGTCGGTGACCGGCCGGGCTAGAGGAACTCGCCGATCTCCTCGAGCGGCTTCCGCTCGAGCGCGGGCACGACCGCGTCGGCGGCCGGGTAGCCGACCGGGATCAGCAGGAACGGCCGCTCGTTCTCCGGGCGTCCGAGCAGCTCGCGCAGGAAGCCCATCGGCGACGGTGTGTGCGTCAGCGCGACAAGTCCGGCCGCCTGGATCGCGGCGAGCAGGAACCCGACGGCGATCCCGACCGACTCGCGCACGTAGTAGTGCTTCACCTTCGCGCCGCCGGGGCCCGGCCGCCACGCCTGCTCGAAGACGACGATCACGACCGGGGCGTCGGTGATGTGCGTCTTCACCGCATCCGTGCCGAGCGGCGCCACCGCCTCGAGCCACTCCGCGCTCGCGCGCCGCTCGTAGAACTCGCGCTCCTCTCGCTCGGCCGCCTCGCGCACCTGGGCCTTCAGGCCGGGGTCGGAGACGACGACGAACGT
>DATFMW010000401.1:0-3107 GCA_035266765.1 Gaiellaceae bacterium
GGTACGCATCTCTACAGGGCGTCGTCCACGGTCTACCTCGGGCAGCCGTACTCGGCGAGCGGGAACATCGCCCTGCAGACGCTGCAGACGAACCCCGGCACCGTCGGCACGATCGCGCACTCGGAGTCGGTCGTCGGCCACGCCGCGTCGGCATGCGGCACGACGGCCGGGGCGATCCGCGACGGCGTCATCGTCACCCCCGTGGACAGCCAGCTCACACGGGGCAACCAGAACCCGATCGTCGAGATCACCGTCGAGAGCAGGAAGGGCAAGAAGGCCGCCTGCGTCGCGGACCGGCTCGCCAAGCAGGTCGTCGACCAGGTCTCCGCCTACGCGACTCAGAAGATCTCGAACTTCAGCCAGCAGATCTCGATCGACGAGCGGCAGCAGGGGCTGATCAACCAGGCGCTCCAGCAGGGTGGCCTCTCGCCGACCGACCAGCTTCTGCTCCAGCTCCGACTCGCCACCGTCCAGAGCGACCGGCTGAGCACGAGCCAGCTCCTGCTCCAGGCGCGGCAGGTGGAGCAGCCGGAAGTGCTGACGCCGGCCTCCGCGCAGCCGCTCGCCGCCCGCAGCCGGAGGAACGCCGTCGTGGTCGGCGCCCTGATCGGCCTCGTGGCCGGGATCCTGCTCGCGCTCGTCTGGGACCGGATCGTGCCGCGGTTCGCACAGCGCGCGTAGGCTCTCCCGCATGCTGGAGGGCAAGCGCGTCGCCGTGGTCGTGCCCGCCTACGACGAGGAGGAGCTCGTGGCGACGACGATCGGCGGCGTCCCGGCGTTCGTCGACCGGATCTACGTCGTCGACGACGCCTCGATCGACGCCACGGGGGAGCGCGCCCGCACGGCCGGCGACGACCGGGTCGAGGTGGTGCGGCACGAGCGCAATCGCGGCGTCGGCGCCACGATCATCACCGGCTACCGGCACGCCGCCCGGGACGGGATGGACGTCGTCGCGGTGATGGCTGCCGACAACCAGATGGACCCGGCCGACCTCGAGACGCTCGTCGCCCCGGTCGCGCGCGGCGAGCTCGACTACGCGAAGGCGAACCGGCTCTTCTCCGGGCAGGCGTGGCAGCTGATCCCGCGCGCGCGCTACCTCGGCAACGCGGTGCTGTCGATGCTGACGAAGATCGCGTCCGGCTACTGGCACGTCGCCGACTCGCAGTCCGGCTACACGGCGATCTCGCGCGAGATGATCGAGCAGCTCGACCTCGACCGCGTCTACTCGCGCTACGGCTTCCCGAACGACCTGCTCGTGCACCTGAACGTGTGGAACGCGCGGGTCCGCGATTTCGGCTCCCGGCCGGTGTACGGGGTCGGCGAGCGCTCCGGGATCCGCTACCACCACGTCGTGCCGCGGATCTCGTGGCTCCTGCTGCGGGGCTTCTTCTGGCGGCTGCGCGAGAAGTACGTGATCCGCGACTTCCACCCGCTCGTCTTCTTCTACGTGCTCGGCTTTCTCTCCACGCTCGCCGGCCTCGCGCTCGGGATCCTCGAGGTCGTCGACCGGATCGGCGGCAACGACGTGAGCGTCGGCACCGTCGTCCTGATCGCGCTGCTCCTGATCTCCGGCTCGCAGTTCACCTTGTTCGCCATGTGGTTCGACATGGAGTCGAACAAGGATCTGCGGTGATGGTTGCTGTCAGGAGGTCGCCTGTTCCGGGGCGTGGGCTGGTGCGTCTGGGGCGCCGTGGCGGGCGCTCGCCGCTGCCGGTGGCAGCGGTGAGCGGTCGACGGGGCGAAGCGCAGGCTCGTTGGAGGCCGGCTTCGCCGGCCGCAGGCGGGCCGAAGCGGGTCAGGAGTGCCAGAGCGCGCAGCCGGACGCGCGCGATCGTGGCAGCGGCCATCTCGTGATCTGAGTCGTTAATTCGTTGGCGGTAGGCGGCGAGGCTGTCGAGGATCTCGTCTGCGCTCTTGTGCCAGACAAACGGCTTGGGGTCGTCGTTCCAGTTGGTGATCCAGGTGCGGATCGAGGCGACGAGGTCTCGGACTGAGCGGTGGCAGCCGCGTTTGATCCATTTCGTCGTCAGCTCGGCGAACCAGCGCTCGACCAGATTGAGCCAGGAGCTGTAGGTCGGCGTGAAATGCAGCGTGAAGCGTGGTTGCCGGACGAGCCAGCGCTGGATCGACGGTGTCTTGTGGGTTGAGGAGTTGTCGAGCACGACGTGGACGTCGAGGGGTGCGGGCACGGAGGCGTCGATCAGGTTGAGGAAGCGCCGGAACTCCTCTGCCCGGTGCCGCGGCGTCATCTCCGCGAGCACCTGCCCGGAGGCGACGTCGAGGGCGGCGTAGAGGTTGGTCGTGCCATTGCGGACGTAGTCATGGCTCTGCCGGGCCGGCACTCCCGGCATCAGCGGCAGTACCGGCGCCGAGCGGTCGAGCGCCTGGATCTGCGACTTCTCATCCACACAAAGCACGACCGCCGCTTCCGGCGGGTTGAGGTAGAGACCGACGATGTCTCTGACCTTGTCGATGAACTACGGATCCGGGGAGAGCCTGAACGTCTCCGTCTGGTGCGGCTTCAGCCCGAACGCCCGCCAGATCCGGCTGACCGCCGACTGCGACATGCCCGTCGCAGCCGCCATCGAGCGCGTCGACCAGTGCGTCGCGTTTGCCGGCTGCTGCTCGAGTGTCTTCACGATCACCCGCTCCACGTCCTGATCGCTGATCGTGCGCGGCTTGCCCGGCCGCGGCTCATCGTGCAATCCATCGAGGCCGCGCCTCGCGAACCGGCCCCGCCAGCGGCCGACGGTCGAGCCGGTACAGCCAAGCTCGGCCGCGATCGCCGTACTCGAACGACCCTCCGCGGCCGCCAGCACGATCCGGCAGCGCAACGCCAACGCCTGCGAGCTCTTCGGACGCCGAGCCCACCGCTCCAGCGTCTCCCGCTCCCGATCGTCGAGCACAACCTCCGCACGAACCGGCATACCGCCTCCAATCGTCGTGGCCGAACAAGACGACACTCGGCGGCAGGCCACCGGTCCCTACGAACTACCGACTCAGATCACTAGCTCGAGGACGGCGCGGGCGCTCGCACGAGCCCCTCGTCTCCTGCGCTCGCGCGACGACGTGCGCACGGTCCGTGCCCAGACCGCCAAGTACCAACG
>DATFMW010000402.1:0-2529 GCA_035266765.1 Gaiellaceae bacterium
GCCCACCGAGGTCGGAGAGGTCGTGGCCGGAGTCCTTCGCGAGGCTGGCCCCACGATCACGCTCGAGCGGCTGGACGACCCGCTCAGAGTCCATGCATGGCTCGGTCGAGCGTTTGCCGTATGCGCCCTGCCGGAGGTCGACCCGCCGCATGCGGGCACCGCGACCGTCCAGGTGATCCCTGCAGGTCGCCTGGCCCCGATGATCGCGGAATTGCTCGCGCTCGAACCGTCGACGGTGTCCGTTGACGACGAGCCCGTGGTCTTGGACGACGCAGGCTATGACGCTTGGGCCGACGGAGCCGTGCGGCGATGTCGTATCCGCATCACGTCGGAGGCGCTCGAAGGCAGACACATCTCGATCGAGATTGCAAAGCACGAGGAGTCGGGCTGGTTCCTAGTGCAGCGCCACGAGCTTGCGGGTGGCCGTGCCGTCGGCCTGCTTCCTGCGAACGCGCGCTATCTGTGGCGGCTGATCCTCTCCGCACTCTCGGCCGCGGTTCCCGCCGTCAGCGCGTAGCAAGCCGCCGGCGCAGGAGTGCCTGCGCGACCGCGAGGGCGAGAAGAAACCCTCCCAGAAAGGCGAGCACGAACGTTCCGCCGCCACGGTACTCCGCTGCCACGATTCCGACCGCGGCGCCGAACACCCCGATGCCTGCGCCCCACGCAGGAATGCCGCTTCGGCTCTTCGCCCTGTTCGTACGATTCGCGTAGCCCACCTGGATGATGAGCGCTGCAAGGGCGATACCGGCGATGCCTCCGACGCCGACGGCTATGCGGAACCCGTTGATCGCAGACGGAATCGCGATCAGAGCGGCACCGATCAACCCGATGATGATCGAGCGAGAGTCGCCGCGCTTCATATCAACCAATTGTGTCGGGTTGCTCGGATGCTCTCCGGCGGCGTGCGGGAGACATGCATCTCCTCAAGGTCACGAGGACGCGACCTGAACGAGTTCCAGGGTCTCTCTAGCGACGAGAAAGCCGCGGCCGGGCGGGAAGACGAGGTTACTGCGCCGCGGCAGCCGGACGCCGAACGTGTCGCCGTCCACGTCAAGGTCTGGATCGAGCAGGAGGCCACTCTCGTCCTTGCGGATCTCGCGCAACCAGCCGCTGAAAGCACGCTGTACCGCCTGGCGCTCACCGGACGCGACAATCCGAGCGTTCAGATCACGACCGCGGCGAACGATTCTCTCCAGCGCCCGCCCACCAGGGGTGTCGGCCAGCTCGTCGCCGTCGTCCACGACGACCACGAGCGGCGGGTTATCCCCGTCGAGACTGCGCGCCTCCACGCGCGCGGCGAGGTCGGTAGCGGCTCGGTCGCACTCCTCGATCCCGCGTGCGCTCGACGTCCAGATCGACAGTTCGGACAGCGCGCTGCGCCGCGGCGCGAGCAGGTGCAGTTCGAGCGTCGGATCGGCCGACCGCAACGCCTCCGCGATCGTGCGCAACGCGGTCGTCCGGCCAGTGCGGTACGGACCGATGACCAGGAAATGCGCCTCCGCAAGCGAGACCGAGCGCAACTCGAGGTCGCTGTCACCCACGCCGAGGGGCACCTCGAGCGGCCGTTCAGGAGCCGGAAGGTCAGACGCCGACACGGAGGTGGGCAACGGCCGGATCGGCGGCGCCGCGGTGTCTGCGGCGTCCGTCAGACGCCGCCCGAGGGCACTGATCGCCGCTGCCTGAGACTCCGCGCGAGGATCGTCGGAGACGATCGCCGTCTGCATCTCGAGACTCCCGTCGACGAAGCCGCGTCCGGGCGGAAGCACCGTGCCGCGGACGGAGCGGACGTCGAGGCCGAGCGCACCGTACTCGTCCTCGTCGGCCATCCGAAGGACGAGCTTCAGCGGCACAAGCCCCGACAGTGCTCCGGGGAGGGAGCCGCGGCGATCGCTCGTGATCGCGAAGTGCACCCCCACAGAACGGCCGTCGGAGACGAGGCGCGGCAACGCGTCGAGGAGCTCTCCGAGGTTGACCCGCTCGAATGCCGAGGCGAAGCCGGCGTAGCCGTCGAGCAGAACGAGGATCCTCGGCATCTCCTCGTCCGGGCGCGCCCGGCGGAACTCATCCACCCCGAACACGCCTGCAAGCCCGAACTGCTCCTTGCGGCGATCGATCGTCCGCTGCAGGAACCTGAACAACCGCTCTACCCGCTCTTCGGCCTCACCGGGCACGATCGCACCGCAATGCGGCAGAGCCTCGAGCGAAGCGAGGCCGTGGCTGCCGAAGTCGAGGCCGTAGACGTGGAGATCCCGGACCGGCAGTCGCGCCGCAAGCCCGATCGCGAGCGTGCGCAGCAACGTCGTCTTGCCACTTCCGGCGCCGCCGAAGACGAGCATGCTTCCCGCGGCGTCCAGATCGATCTCGTATGGTCGCTGACGTTGCTGCGCCGGCTCGTCGACGACTCCGATGACCGCCGACGAGCCGGAATCCGGCTGCGGAAGACGCTCGAGGGCGACGACGTGGTCGAGGGCGGGCAGCCACGGTCGTTCGAGCCCAGGAAGCCCCAGCATGCTCGCCGCCTGCTCGGCG
>DATFMW010000403.1:0-16290 GCA_035266765.1 Gaiellaceae bacterium
CGTCGCCGAGCTCGAGCTCGAAGCGGCGGCGCAGGTGGGCGAGCGAGCGCAGCTGGTTCAGCTGGCGCAGCCCGTAGAGCCGGTAGCCGGAGGAGGTGCGGGGCGGGACGACGAGCCCGAGGCGCTCCAGATACCGAAGCATCCGCGGCGACCAGCCCGTGCGCTTCGCCGCCTCCCCGACCGTCAGCCCGTCCACGCGTCGCACCTTAACACAGCTGTGTCAAGGTGCGTTCGTGCCCTCGCGCCCGTACGCATCCTCGAGGCGGACGACGTCGTCGAGGTGCGGGGTCGAGACCTCGAGGATCGTCGTGTCCTCGATCGCGGTGACGCGGTGCACGGTGCCGGGCCGGTAGCGGAAGCAGGCGCCGGCGGAGATCTCCTCGGTCGCGAGGACGGTATCGCCGGTCTGTCCCAGCTCGAGCGCCGCGCGACCGCTCTCGACGTACCAGCTCTCGTCCTTGCGCTCGTGGTACTGGAGGCTGAGCGAGTGGCCGGCACGGACGAAGAGGACCTTGCCGACGTACGCGTCGGCGTGCGCCCAGATCAGCTCCCAGCCCCACGGCTTCTCGACGCGGCGCGGCTCGAAGGCCCAGCGGGCGAGTGCACCGCTCATCCCTGCCTCCGCTGCGGGCGCCAGTCCGGGTTCGCCTCCATGAACGCCTCGGCACCGCGCAGGTCCTTCGGCGTGTTGACGGTGAGCCAGACGCCCTCGTGCCGGTGGGCATGGAGCTTGCCCTCGGCCGCCAGCTCCGGGAACGTGCTCTGCTCGTGGTCGCCGCGCTCCGGCAGGCGCTCGAGCGCCTCGTTGCCGAGCACGTAGACGCCGGAGTTGACCCAGTCCAGGAGCTTCGGCGCCTCGCGGAAGCCGGTCACCGTGCCGTCCTCGGTGACGTCGACGACGCCGAACGGCGAGTTGACCTGGGCGACGACGATCGTCGCGGCCGCACCCGAGCGCTCGTGCTCGGCGGCGAGCGCCGAGAAGTCGACGTCGAGCAGCTCGTCGCCGTTCAGCGCGAGTACCGGACCCGTCTCGCGCCGGCGCGAGGCCGCGAGCCGCAGCCCGCCGCCGCGCCCGAGCGGCTCCGGCTCGCCGACAGGGTCGATCTCGGCGCCGAGGCCGGCGAGTGCGTTCACGAAGACGTCCTCCCGGCCTGCGCGGCAGGCGACGATGATGCGGGTGACGCCGGCGCGGACGAGCCGCGCGACGGTGTACTCGGCGAGTGGGAAGCCGGCAATCGGCACGAGCGGCTTCGGCAGCCCCTGCGCCGCCTCCCCGAGGCGCTCCGCCTTCCCGCCGGCGAGCAGCAATGCCTCCATCAGGTGCGTCCCTCCCCGTTCGGGGTCGAGCGCCCGGGCCGGCCGATCGCCTCGTAGACGAAGCCGGCGGCCCGCGCCTGCTCGGGATCGAGCAGGTTGCGCCCGTCGATGATCAGGGGCTGCGCCATCGCGTCGCGCACCTCCGCCGTCGCGAGCTCGCGCAGCTCCGGCCACTCGGTGACGACGACCGCAGCGTCGGCGCCCCGCACCGCCTCGAGCACGGAGTCGCAGAGCTCCACGCCGGGCAGATCGTCCGGACGGGCGACCGGATCCCACGCGCGCACCTCGGCTCCCTCCGCGAGGAGGCGGTACGCGATCACGCGGCTCGGCGCCTCGCGCATGTCGTCGGTGTCCGGCTTGAATGCGAGCCCGAGCAGCACGACAGTCTTGCCGCGGAGCGAGCCGAGGCGCTTCTGCAGCTTCGAGACGACGCGCCGCTTCTGGAGCTCGTTCACCTCCCAGACGGCCTGGAGGAGCAGGAACGGGTAGCCGGAGTTGCCGGCGAGCTGCTTGAGCGCGGTCACGTCCTTCGGGAAGCACGAGCCGCCGAAGCCGATGCCGGCACGGAGGAAGTGCGGCCCGAGCCGGTGGTCGAGCCCGACGCCCTGCGCGACGTCGACGACATCGGCGCCGACGAGCTCGCAGACGTTCGCGATCTCGTTGATGAAGCTGATCCGGGTGGAGAGGAACGCGTTCGCGGCGAGCTTCACCAGCTCCGCCGACGAGACGTCGGTGCGGACGACGGTCGCGTCGAGGCCGGCGTGCAGCGCGACGACGAGCTCGGCGTCGGCCGGGTCGAAGCTGCCGACGACGATCCGGTCGGGCCGCATGAAGTCCGAGACGGCGGTGCCCTCGGCGAGGAACTCCGGGTTCGAGACGTAGCCGACATTCGTGAGGCCGCGCGCGTCGAGGCGGGCGCGCACGTGCTCGCCGGTGCCCACGGGAACGGTGCTCTTCATCACGACGACGGGGCGCCCCGGCACGCCGGCGGGCAGCTCGTCAACGACCGCGAAGACCGCACTGAGGTCGGCGTCGCCGGAATACGTCGGCGGCGTGCCGACGGCGACGTAGAGGAACCCGGCGCCGTCGACGGCCTCGTCCACGTCGAGCGTGAACGAGATCCTGTCGCGGTTGCGCTCGAGTACCTCGTCGAGCCCCGGCTCGTAGATCGGCACCTCGCCGGCGCGCAGCCGCTCGACCCGCTCCGGGAGCACGTCCCGCAGGACGACCTCGTGGCCGAGCTCGGCGAAGCAGGCCCCGGTGACGAGACCGACGTAGCCGGCGCCGAAGATGCCGATACGGGACACGGCGGCTAAGACTACTTCGGCAGCGGCTGCAGGCTCTCCGCTATCGCGATCATCGTCTCGTTGGAGAGATCCTCGAGGAGCGTGTTCACGACCCAGTAGCTCGCCTTGCCCACGTGCAGCACGACCATGTGGACGTGGCCGCCGACGGTGTAGAGGTCGAACTTCCGGCCGCCGTGCATGAAGTGGCCGGTGGGGTGCGCGAGGATCGGTGCCTGACCCCAGGTCGTCTCCTCGACCTGCCAGTACGCGATCCCCGAGCTGCTGACGAACGTGAGAACGAGCCCGTGCTGGCCCGGAGCAGGCTTGTACGCGCGGACGCCCTCGGCTCGCGAGAGCTGGGAGCCCATCGCGATCTGGGTCGGCACGAGAATCCGGAACGGCACCTTCGAGGCGACGGCCGCGACGTCCGAGGCGATGTAGCTCGACGCGGTCGAGACGTCGGCCTGCTGGTGCTGCTGCACGGGCGCCGGCGCCGGCGGCGGCGTCAGCTTCCCGTTGAAGCTCGTGCCGACGTCGATCACGGTCAGCGGGTTCCCCGCCTGCTGGGCGTACTGGACGACCGCCGGGGCGAGCGGCGCGACCTTCGCGTTCGCGCCGAAGAGGGGCTTCAGCTCGCGTGCCGCCTGCTTCGCGTTCGGCTGCACCGGGTCGTAGTAGACCCAGGTCGTGTACGTGTGGCTCGGCGCGTTCGCGGGAATCGACGCGGGCAGGGTCTTCGTGTCGTAGCCCTGCTGCGTGAGCAGGTACGTCGTGTTCGCCGCGAGCCCCGGCACGGTGCCGGTGCCGTTGAGGACGAGCGTCGAGATCTGCGCCGGCTTCAGAGAGGGCTGCTTCACCGGCCGCAGCTTCCTTCCGAGCGCGGCGTCGTTCGCGCGCTTCGGCTGGCTCACGTCGGGATGGAGGAACTTGTTCACGACGTCGTCGATCACCGACTGGGACGTGGTCAGCTCGGCGCCGGCGGCCCCGTACGGCTGGAGCAGCGACGCGTCGATCGCGTCGCGGAACAGGTGCCCGGGCGGCAGCCCGTAGGCGAGCCCGGCGTACGACTGGATCTCGCTCATCTGCGGTGCGCCGCCACCGCCGCGGGCGATCTCGACGCTGCCCTTGATCGCACCGATGATCTTCGGGATGTCGGTCAGGGCGAGGTGGCCGGCGAGGCGGGACTTCAAGGCGTCGAGGAACAGCTGCTGCCGGCCGAGGCGGTAGATATCCGAGTCGGTGTGGCGGTAGCGGACGAAGTTCAGCGCCTGGCCGCCGTCCAGCTTCTGGTATCCGGGGTGCAGGTTGATCTGCGCGTAGCCGCTGTGCGGCGGCACGTAGTAGCGCCGGTCGACGTTCATGTAGACGCCGTGGAGCTTGTTCACGAGCAGCTTGAAACCGTGGAAGTCGAGCGTGATCAGGTAGTTGATCTGGATGCCGGTCAGATGCTCGACCGTGTCGAGTGTCGCGCCCGGGCCCTCGGGACAGATCGACCAGGCGGCGTTGATCCGGTCGTGCGTGTAGACCGTGTTGCCGGAGCAGTAGATCGGCACGACGAGATCGCGCGGAAGCGAGAGCAGCGAGAGGGTGTCCTGGCGCGGATCGGCGCGAACGAGCATGATCGTGTCCGACCGTGAGCCCGCGTAGCTCGAGGCGTCGGCGCCCATGCGGCGGTCGTACCCCGCGATGAGAGCGACGGCCGGCTCGGAAGGCGCCGGCACCGTCTTCAAGTCCTTGACGGAGGCGATGACCTGCTTCGTGTGCGGAGCGATCGCGGCGAGCGTCTCATGGCCGTAGAGGTAGAGACCGCCGGCCAGGCCGGAGACGACGACCGCGATCGCGACGACGACCCACCCGAGCACACGGCCGAACAGCCGCATCGTGGAGCGCTGCGGCGGATCCGGCCGGAGGTAGCGGCGCATGGGCCCGAGCACGCTCGGTGGGAGCACGGCGCGCCCGTTGCCGTTGACGGTCGCCCCGCGACCGATTCTCTTCTTGAGAGTCGTCCGCATGCGGTAAGGAATCGGCGCCGTCGACGGCGCCGGAAACGAGCATAGCCGAGCCTCCGGAGCGGTCCGGTGTCCGGCCGGCGGGCTAGATCCCGCCCGGCTGGGAGGTCTTGGCGGTGAGCCGGGTCGCGAGCGCCTTCGTCAGCGAGGAGACGGCCGCAGCGGGCAGCGGCGCCTTGGTCGTGATCGCGTGGAGCACGACGCTGATGCGTCCGACCCCGATTCCGACGAGCTCGCTCACGAGCCTGACCGTGTGCGGCTTCGCGCCGCTCTTCTGGATCAGGTCGAGCTCGAGCCGCACGTGGAGGCTCCGCTCACCGAGTCCCGGCGCCTTCAGCATCCGCGCGGAGTGGAGACGCACCGTGACCTTCTTGCCGAACGCGTGGCGCGCGTTCTCGAGCAGGCAGCCGCGCAACAACGCGAGAGTCGTCAGCTTCCAGTCGCGGCGTGCCTGCGCGGCCGTGCGGAAGATGTCGACCTGGCTGCCGATCTGGGTGAAGTTGTCCGACCAGAGGAAGGTCGGGTCGGCGGTGCCGGTCTCCACGAGCTTCGACTCGTCCGGCTCGATCGAGCACGGCGGCGGCGGCTTCTGGGGCGGCACCTTCGTCCAGCCGGCCGCGAGATCGGACCGGCTGAGCGCGACGGAGCCCGCGAGCTTCATGTCGGCCTTCGTGTGCTTCTGGACCGGCGCCTTCGGATCCGGCGCCGCGCCGGCAGGAGCGGCGACGAGGAGGGCGACGAGGGTCGCGGCCACGACGAGCACGCGCATGCTCCGACGATAGCGCGAAGCGCGACGAGCGAGGTGCTAGCGGCCGGCCGGCTCGGGCTGGGGCTCGTCAGCGAGAATCGGCCGCAACCACCGCTCCGCCTCGGCGAGCGGCATGCCCTTGCGCGCAGCGTAGTCGGCGACCTGGTCGCGACCGACACGGCCGACGGAGAAGTAGCGCACGTCCGGATGCGCGAGATAGATCCCGCTCACGCTCGCAGCCGGCGACATCGCATACGTCTCGGTCAGCTCGATCCCGACCTGCTCCGCTCCGAGCAGGTCGAAGAGCTTCGCCTTCTCCGAGTGGTCCGGGCACGCGGGATACCCGAACGCGGGCCGGATGCCGCGGTAGCGCTCCCCGATCAGTTGTTCGTTTCGGAGCCTCGGGCCCGTCTCGTACCACTCCCGACGGGCGACCTCGTGCAGGTACTCGGCAAACGCCTCGACGAGGCGGTCTGCGAGCGCCTTGACCATGATCGCGTGGTAGTCGTCGTGCTCGGCCTCGAACCGGGCGGCGAGCTCCTCCGTGCCGAGACCGGCGGTGACCGCGAACGCACCGATGTGGTCGCCGGCCGGCGCAACGTAGTCGGCAAGGCTCCGGTTCGGCCGCGAGTCTCCGTAGTCGGTCTGCTGCCGGAGGCAGCTGAAGTGGATTCTGTTGCCATTATCGACAACGATATCGTCGCCCTCGGACGACGCCGGCCAGAAGCCGTAGACGCCGCGGGCGGTGAGCAGGCGCTCGGCGACGATCCGGTCGAGCAGCCGCTGAGCGTCGACGAAGAGCTCGCGGGCAGCCGGCTGCTCGAGGATCGCCGGGTACCGCCCCTTCAGCTCCCAGGTGTGGAAGAAGAACTGCCAGTCGACGTACTCGCGCAGCGTCTCGAGCTCGGGCTCGACGAGGCGGACGCCGGTGAACGACGGCACGGACAGGTCGTCGAACGCGACGCGATGGCGGTTCTCGCGTGCCCGGTCGAGCGGCAGCAGCGGCCGCCGCTCCCGCTCGGAGTGCAGGTCGCGGAGGCGTTCCTGGTCGGTGCGGTTGGAGGCGTCGAGCTCGGTGCGCCTGCCCGAGTCGAGGAGCGCCGACACGACCGCGGTCACCCGCGACGCGTCGAGGACGTGGACGACCGGCTGGGAGTATGCGGGCGCGATGCGCACGGCCGTGTGCTGCTTCGAGGTCGTGGCGCCGCCGATCAGCAGCGGCAGATCGAGACCGCGCCGCTCCATCTCGCGCGCCGTGTCCACCATCTGGTCGAGCGAGGGTGTGATCAGCCCGGAGAGCCCGACGACGTCGGCGCCCTCCTCGACCGCCGTGTCGAGGACCCGGTCGGCCGGCACCATCACGCCGAGGTCGATCACCTCGTAGTTGTTGCAGCCGAGGACGACGCCGACGATGTTCTTGCCGATGTCGTGGACATCGCCCTTCACGGTCGCGAGAACCACCTTGCCCTGCGTCCTCCCCGCGCCGCCCGCGGCTTTCTCCTCCTCCATGAACGGCTCGAGATAGGCGACCGCGCGCTTCATCGCCCGGGCGCTCTTCACCACCTGCGGTAGGAACATCTTCCCGGCACCGAACAGGTCGCCGACGACCTGCATCCCCGCCATGAGCGGGCCCTCGATCACCTCGAGCGGCCGCGCGAAGAGCTGCCGCGCCTCCTCGGCGTCCTCCTCGATGAAGTCGACGATCCCGTGGACGAGCGCGTGCTCGAGCCGTTTGCCGACCGGCGCCTCGCGCCAGGAGAGGTCGAGCTCGCGCCGCGTCCCCTCCCCCTGCACCCGCCCGGCCAGCTCGACGAGCCGCTCGGTCGAATCGGGGCGCCGGTCGAAGATGACGTCCTCGACCCGCTCGAGCAGCTCCGGCTCGATGTCCTCGTAGACGACGAGCTGGCCGGCGTTGACGATCCCCATGTCGAGGCCGGCCCGGATGGCGTGGTAGAGAAACGCGGAGTGCATCGCCTCGCGGACTCGGTCGTTGCCGCGGAACGAGAAGCTGAGATTCGAGATCCCGCCGCTTGTCCGCGCGCCCGGACAGCGCTCCTTGATCAGCGGCAGCGCCTCGATGAACGCCTTCGCGAAGCCGTTGTGCTCCTCGATCCCGGTCGCGACCGCGAGTACGTTCGGGTCGAAGATCACGTCCTCGGGCGGAAAGCCGACCTGCCCGACGAGCAGGTCGTACGCGCGACCGCAGATCGCGACCTTGCGCTCGACGGTCTCCGCCTGGCCCTGCTCGTCGAAGGCCATCACGACGACGCCTGCGCCGTAGCGGCGCACGCGACGCGCCTGCTCGAGGAATGCCTCCTCCCCCTCCTTGAGGCTCAGCGAGTTGACGACGCCCTTGCCCTGGAGGCACTTGAGGCCGGCCTCGAGCACCGTGGGGCGCGAGCTGTCGACCATGATCGGGAGGCGTGCCGCCTCCGGCTCGGTCGCGAGCAGGTTCAGGAACGTCGCCATCGCCTGCTCGCCGTCGAGCAGGTCGGCGTCCATGTTCACGTCGAGCAGGTTCGCGCCGCCGCGCACCTGCTCGAGCGCGACGTCGACCGCCGCCTGGTAGTCGTCCGCCTCGACGAGGCGGCGGAAGCGCGCGGAGCCGGTCACGTTCGTCCGCTCGCCGACCATGACGAAGTTCGTCTGCTTGGTGATCTCGAACGGTTCGAGCCCGCTGAAGCGCGTCGCCGGGCGAGGCGACGGGAGTGCGCGGGGCGCGACGCCGTCGACGGCGGCCGCGATCGCGCGGACATGCTCCGGCGTCGTGCCGCAGCAACCGCCGACGACGTTGACGAGACCGTCGCGGGCGAACGCGCCCAACATCCGGCTCGTGTCCGAGGCGTGCTCGTCGTACTCGCCGAACTGGTTCGGCAGGCCCGCGTTCGGGTAGCACGACACCCACGTCGTCGCCGCGCGGGAGAGATCCTCGACGAACGGCCGCATCTCGGACGCACCGAGCGAGCAGTTGACCCCGACGATCAACGGGCGGGCGTGCTCGACCGAGAGCCAGAACGCCTCGACCGTCTGGCCGGAGAGGTTCCGGCCGCTGCGGTCGACGGCCGTGAACGAGAGCCACAGCGGTAGCTCCGGCGCCTCGTCGAGCGCGGCGGCGATCGCTGCCTTGCAGTTCAGCGTGTCGAAGACGGTCTCGACGAGGAGCAGGTCGGCGCCGCCGTCCCGCAGGCCCCGGATCTGCTCGGCATACGTGTCGCGCACCGCGTCGAACGTGACCGCACGGTAGGAGGGGTCGTCGACGCGCGGCGAGAGCGAGAGCGTCACGTTGAGCGGCCCGACCGCACCGGCGACGAAGCGCGGCCGGCCGGGCGTCCGCGCCGTCCACTCGTCGGCGGCCCGGCGGGCGAGGCGCGCGCCCTCGACATTCAGCTCGTAGGCGACGTGGTCGAGCCCGTAGTCGGCCTGGCCGATCGAGGTCGCGGTGAACGTGTTCGTCGTCGCGATGTCGGCGCCGGCGGCGAAATAGTCGTCGTGGATGCGGGCGACGACCTCGGGGCGGGTCAGGTTGAGCAGGTCGGGATCGCCCGCGACGTCGCGCGGATGGTCGCGGAACCGCTCGCCGCGGTAGGCCTCCTCGCCGCGCACCTCGCGCTGGATCAGCACACCCCAGGAGCCGTCGAGAACGACGATCCGCTCCCGGAGAATCGATTCGATCGTGTTGCGCGCTCCTGTCAAGCCACTCCCGTCGTTCCACCGGAAGCGCGGCCGCGCCGTCCGGCTCTTTAGGCGTTTGGTAACCCGGTCGCCAAGCTGCCTTCAAAGCTCTCCGGGTACCCGGAGGCTAGCAGGGAGCCAGTCGGTAGGGTCCGCGCGACATGACCGCCACACACAACGGAGCGACGCTGCGGGCCGCGCTCGCCGCGATCGCGGGCGACTTCTCGTTCAGCTGGACGCCCGGCGCGCGTGCGCTCTTCGCGGAGCTCGCCCCGGAGCGGTTCAGCGCACTCGGGCACAACCCGACCGCACTTCTCTCGGAGCTCACCGACGACGATCTCGGCGACGCGCTGACGGCCGAGTACGCCGTGCGCCTCGGCCGGGTGCAGGAACGGCTCTCCGCGGAGGCGGAGCGCCCGACGTGGTGGCGGCAGCGGGGCGGGCCCGACGGCTGCCTCGTCGCCTACTTCTCGGCCGAGTTCGGCCTCGACGAGAGCCTGCCCGTCTACTCGGGCGGTCTCGGCGTCCTCGCCGGCGACCACCTGAAGGCGGCCTCCGAGCTCGGCGTGCCGCTCGTCGGCGTCGGCCTCCTGTACCGCCGCGGCTACTTCCGCCAGCGGCTCGACGAGGGCGACCGCCAGGTCGAGCGCTATCCACGCAACGACACGAGCCGGCTGCCGCTGACGCTTGTGCCGATGGCGCCGGTCGTCGAGCTCGCCGACGACGACGGAGTGCTCGTGCCGGTCCGCCTCGGCGTCTGGCGCGCGCAGGTCGGACGGGTGGCCCTCTATCTCCTCGACACGAAGGTCGAGGGCAACCCCGACTGGGCGCGCGACGTCACTGACACGCTCTACGGCGGCGATCGCCAGAACCGTCTCCGCCAGGAGCTCGTGCTCGGGGTCGGAGGCGTGCGCGTGCTGCGCCGGCTCGGCCTGGAGCCGACGGTGTTCCACATGAACGAGGGGCACTCGGCCTTCCTCCAGCTCGAGCGGCTGCGCGAGTCCGTCTCCGAGCGCGGCGTCACCCCGGACGAGGCGATCGAGCAGCTGCGCAGCTCCACGGTCTTCACGACGCACACACCGGTGCCCGCGGGGAACGAGGTCTTCGAGACGGAGCTCGTACGGCGCCACGTCGGCCCGCTCGTCGAGGAGTGCGGCCTCACATGGGACGAGTTCGCGGCGCTCGGGAAGGTGCAGCCGGACGACACGGTCTTCGGGCTGACGCCGTTCGCACTGCGGACCTCGGCCTACGCGAACGGCGTCTCGGGACTCCACGGCGCGGTGTCGCGCGAGATGTGGCACGCGCTCTGGCCCAACCTGGCGGTCGACGAGGTGCCGATCACCTCGATCACGAACGGCGTCCACCGGCGCACCTGGATCTCCGACGAGCTCGAGGACCTGCTCGGCTACACGACGCCGGACTTCGAGCGGGCGCGCAAGCTCTCCGACGAGGTGCTCTGGCAGGCGCACCGCGCCGCAAAGGAGCGGATGCTCGAGTTCGTCGCGCGGACGCGCGCCGCCGCCGGCCTCGACGCGGAGGTGCTCACGATCGGGTTCGCGCGCCGCTTCGCCACCTACAAGCGCGCCGGTCTGCTCTTCAGCCAGCCGGAGCGGCTCGCGCGGCTGCTCGGCGACCCGGACCGGCCGCTTCAGATCCTCGTCGCCGGCAAGGCCCACCCTGCGGACGTCGGCGGCAAGGACGTCATCCAGCACGTCGTCGACTTCGCGCGCAACCCGGCCGCCGCCGGGCGCGTCGTCTTCCTCACCGACTACGAGATGACGCTCGCGCGCCGGCTCGTGCAGGGCGCCGACGTGTGGCTCAACACACCGCGCCGCCCGATGGAGGCCTCGGGCACCTCGGGCATGAAGGCGGCGCTCAACGGCGTCCTCAACTGCTCGATCCTCGACGGCTGGTGGGCGGAGGGCTACTCGCCGGAGCGCGGGTTTGCGATCGGCGGAATCGAGGTCGCCGCGAGCCAGGAGGAGCAGGATGCCGCCGACGCCGAGGCCCTCTACGCGCTGCTCGAGCAGGAGATCGTGCCGGCCTACTACGAGCAGGACGAGAACGGGCTGCCGGCGCGCTGGATCGAGATGATGCGGCACTCGATCGCGGAGCTCGGCAGCGACTTCGGCACGAGCCGGATGGTGGCCGAGTACGTCGACCGGCTGTACCTGCCGGCGCACGTCGGCGAGCGAAGCGCAGCTTCGCTCGCCGAGTAGACGGAACTCCGAGCGACCGCGAGCGCGGTCGCGAGAAGCTCCGCTTCTCGCGGTGAGTAAACGGAGCGAGCCGGAAACCACGCTTTCCGGCTCGCGCAGTTCCGTATCCGCAGTTGTCAGTCGCGTCCCGCGACTGACAACTGGTTCTCGGCGTGGCGGATCCGCTGCTCGAGCTGCCAGCGGTCGGCCGACGACTCGCCCGCCTCGACCCGCTCGAGCTCCGCCTTCGCCTCGTCGAGTTGCCCGCGCGCCCGTCCATCGTCGATCTCGCCGGCGGGCACCGCGTCGTCGACGAGCGCGATCGCGCGGTCCTCGAGCACCTGGAAGAACCCCGGCCCGGTCGCGAACTCGCGCACCTCGCCGTCGCCGAGATGGACGCGCGTCGAGCCGGCCTTCAGCATCGCCGTGAGCGGCGCGTGCCGTGCGAGCACGCCGATCTCCCCGGCCGCGCCGGGGACGATCAGCATCTCGGCGTCGCCCTCGAACGCCGCCCCCTCCGGGGTGACGACCGAGATCGAGAACAGCGGGTGGTCGGCCACAGCCCCTCCTACGCGGCCGCGCCGGCCGGCTCGCCCGCCATCTGCCGGCCGCGCTCGACCGCCTGCTCGATCACGCCGACCATGTAGAAGGCCTGCTCGGGAAGGTCGTCGTGCTTGCCGTCGAGGATCTCGGTGAAACCGCGGATCGTGTCCTCGAGCTTCACGTACTCGCCCGGCGTCCCGGTGAACTGCTCGGCGACGTAGTTCGGCTGCGACAGGTAGCGCTCGATCTTGCGGGCGCGCTGCACGACGAGCTTGTCCTCGTCCGAGAGCTCGTCGATGCCGAGGATGGCGATGATGTCCTGGAGGTCGCGGTACCGCTGCAGCACCTCCTGCACGCGCGTCGCACAGCGGTAGTGCTCCTCCGAGACGATTCCCGGCTGGAGCGCCCGGGAGGTCGAGTCGAGCGGGTCGACGGCCGGGTAGATCCCCTTCTCGACGATCGCTCGCGAGAGCACCGTCGTCGAATCGAGGTGGGCGAACGTGTTCGCCGGCGCCGGGTCGGTGAGGTCGTCCGCGGGCACGTAGATCGCCTGCACGGAGGTGACCGAGCCGGTGAGCGTCGAGGTGATCCGCTCCTGCAGCTGCCCCATCTCGGTGGCGAGCGTCGGCTGGTAGCCGACCGCGCTCGGCATGCGGCCGAGGAGCGCCGACACCTCCGAGCCCGCCTGGACGAAGCGGAAGATGTTGTCGATGAACAGGAGCACGTCCTGGCCCTGGTCGCGGAAGTACTCCGCCATCGTCAGCCCGGAGAGGCCGACGCGCAGACGGGCTCCCGGCGGCTCGTTCATCTGGCCGTAGACCATCGCCACCTTGTCGATGACCCCGGACTCCGTCATCTCGAGGAACAGGTCGTTGCCCTCGCGCGTCCGCTCGCCGACGCCCGTGAAGACGGACACACCGCCGTGCTGCAGCGCGACGTTGTGGATCAGCTCCTGGATCAGCACCGTCTTGCCGACGCCGGCGCCGCCGAAGAGGCCGATCTTGCCGCCGCGCACGTACGGCGCGATCAGGTCGATCACCTTGATGCCCGTCTCGAAGATCTCCACCTTCGGCGACAGCTCGACGAACGACGGCGGGTCGCGGTGGATCGGCCAGCGCTCGCCCTTGCCGGGCTCGCCGCCGTCGACCGGGTCGCCGATCACGTTCCAGATGCGGCCGAGCGTCCCCTCACCGACGGGAACGGAGATCGCCTCGCCCGTGTCGACCACCTCGGCGCCGCGCGAGAGACCGTCCGTCGTGTCCATCGCGACCGCGCGGACGCGATCGTCGCCGAGGTGCTGCTGCACCTCCGCGATCAGCTCGCGGGTGCCGCCGCCCTCCTCGGGCACCTGGATGCTGAGGGCGTGGTAGATCTCGGGCAGCCCGTCCGAGAACGCGGCGTCGAGCACGACGCCCTTGATCTCGACGATCTTCCCGACGTTCTTGCCGTTCGTGTCAGCCATGGGTCTCCTGTGTCCGATCCGAAGTTATCCGGCGAGCGCATCCGCGCCGGCGACGACTTCGAGGATCTCTTGCGTGATCTCCGCCTGGCGGGCGCGGTTCATCTGGAGTGTGTACCGGTCGATCAGCTCGCCCGCGTTCTTCGAGGCGCTGCGCATCGCCGTCATCTGGGAGGCGAGGAACGAGGCCGCCGACTCGAGCAGCGCCCGGTAGAGCTCCGTCTCGAGGTAGACCGGCAGTAGCCGCTGCAGGATCTCCTCCGGCTCGGGCTCGTAGATGAAGTCGCCGGAGTGCGACGGCTTGCCCTCCTGCTCGGCCTCGGAAGCCTTCTCGCCGCCGCTCAGGACGTGCTCGGGGATCGGCAGCAGGTCGGTCGTGGTCACGCGCTGGATGAGCGGTGAGACGTAGCGGTTGAAGACGAGGACGACGCGGTCGACCTCCTCGCTCGAGTAGAGCTCCGCGAGCCGGTGCGCGATCGCCTGCGCGTCTGCGTAGGTCGGCTTGTCGGTGAAGCCGGCCCAGGAGCCGGTCAGCTCGTAGCGGCGGAAGCGCAGCGTCGAGGCGCCCTTGCGGCCGACGACGAGCCACGACACCTCCTGCCCCTCGGCCCGCACCTGCCGCTCCAGGTCGAACGCGCGCCGCAGCACCTGGCCGTTGAACGGCCCGGCGAGGCCGCGGTCGCCGGTGACGACGACGAACGCGACACGTTTCACGTTGTCGCGCCGCTGCATCAGGGCGAGGTTGCGGAACGAGGAGGCGGCGCTCGCCGTGCCGACCATCAGCTCCTGCATCCGGTCGGCGTACGGGCGCATCTCCTCGATCCGGATCTGGGCCCGGCGCAGGCGGGCGCCTGCGACGAGCTCCATCGCCTTCGTGATCTTGCGCGTGTTCCGGACCGAGACGATCCGGCGGCGAATGTCCTGGAGCGAAGCCACTCGCTACCGCTCGCGGCTTCGCTCTAGGAGGTGATTCGTTTGGCTCTGCATGTCTGGGGTCTCCCTAGGGGAATCGGTGGTCGGCGCTAGACGAGCGCCGATTCCTCCTGGACGTTGAAGCCGTTGCCGAACTTCTCCAGCTCGGCGTTCAGCTTCTCGGCGAGGTCGTCCGGCAGGTCTCCGGTGTCGCGGATCTGCCCGTAGACCGAGCCCTCGGCGCGCAGATGCTCGCGCAGCTCTTCCTGGAAGCGCGAGACCTGCGGCGTCGGGATCTCGTCGAGGAAGCCGTTGATGCCGGCGTAGATCGCGACGACCTGCTCCTCGGTCGGCCACGGGTCGTACTGCGGCTGGTTCAGCGTCGCGACCATCTTCTCGCCGCGCGTCAGCGCCTGCTGCGTCGCCTTGTCGAGGTCGGAGCCGAACTGCGCGAACGCCTCCAGCTCGCGGTACTGGGCCAGCTCGAGGCGCAGGCGGCCGGCGACCTTCTTCATCGCCTTCGTCTGCGCCGAGGAGCCGACGCGCGACACCGAGATGCCGACGTTCACGGCCGGGCGGACGCCCGAGAAGAAGAGGTCGGACTGGAGGAAGATCTGCCCGTCCGTGATCGAGATCACGTTCGTCGGGATGTACGCGGACACGTCGCCGGCCTGCGTCTCGATCACCGGCAGCGCGGTCAGCGAGCCGCCGCCGTTCTCGTCGGAGAGCTTGCAGGCGCGCTCGAGCAGCCGCGAGTGCAGGTAGAAGACGTCGCCCGGGAACGCCTCGCGGCCCGGCGGGCGCCGCAGCAGCAGCGACAGCTGCCGGTACGCGTCGGCGTGCTTCGAGAGGTCGTCGTACATGACGAGCGCGTGCTTGCCCTCGAAGAGGAAGTGCTCGCCCATCGCGGCGCCGGCGAACGGCGCCATCCACTTGATCGGCGCCGCCTCGCTCGCGCCGGCGGTGACGATCGTCGTGTACTCCATCGCCCCGGCCTCGCGCAGCCGCTCGTAGATGCCGGCGACCGTCGACGCCTTCTGCCCGATCGCAACGTAGATGCAGTGGACGTCGGTGTCCTTCTGGTTGAGGATCGTGTCGATCAGGATCGCCGTCTTGCCGGTCGAGCGGTCGCCGATGATCAGCTCGCGCTGGCCGCGGCCGACGTTCGTCATCGAGTCGATCGCCTTGATGCCGGTCTGCAGCGGCTCCTTCACCGGCTGGCGCGCGATCACGCCCGGCGCCTTGAACTCGAGCGGCCGGAACGTGTCCGACTCGATCGGCCCGCGCCCGTCGAGCGGGTTGCCGAGCGGGTCGACGACGCGGCCGAGCAGGCCCTCGCCGACCGGGACGCTCGCAACGCGGCCGGTGCGGCGGACAGGCTCGCCCTCGGCGACGTGCTCCCAGGCGCCGAAGAGCGCCGCGCCGACCTGGTCCTCCTCGAGGTTGAACGCGAGCCCGACGACGCCGTGCTCGAACTCGAGCATCTCCATCGCGACCGCGTTCTCGAGCCCGTAGATGCGGGCAATGCCGTCGCCGACCGACAGGACGGTGCCGACCTCGGCGAGGTCGGTCGCGACGTCGTACTGCTCGATCCTCTCGCGGAGGATCGACGTGATCTCTTCGGGGCGCAGCTTCAAGGCGTCTCCACTCCTAGCTTCGGACGAGTTCTTGTCTCAGTCGTTCGAGTCTTCCGCGCACGCTCGCGTCCACGCGGTAGGAGCCCGCCTGGAGCACGATGCCGCCCACGAGGTCCGGGTCGACGCTGCGCGTCGCCTCGACCGTGCGGCCGGCCGCCTGCTCGATCTGGCGCACGATCGCGTCCGCCTCGGCGTCGGACAGCTCACGGGCCGTCGTCAGCTCGACGGTCATCCGCCGCTCCTCGCGGGCGATCAGCCGCTCGAACTCGGTCGCGATCTCCTCGATCTCGCCGGCCCGGCCCTTCTCGGCGACGAGCTGGAGGACGTTGCGGAAGATCGGCTCCGCGTCGCCGGCGAGGTCGCCGAGGATCGCCGCCTTCGCGTGCGTCTCGAGCTGCGGGTTCCGGAGCACCGCACGGAGCTCCGGCGACCCCTCGATCGCCGCGGCGAAGTCGGCGAGCTCCTCGTGCACCTGCGCGAGGCGGCCCGACTCCTTGGCGGCTCCGAAG
>DATFMW010000404.1:0-3748 GCA_035266765.1 Gaiellaceae bacterium
CGCGGTCGAGCAGTCGCGCCGCTCCTTGATGTTCGCCGAGAAGGCGGATCGGATCAGCACCGCGCCCATCTCCTCGGCGACCGCGCGGAGTGCACTGCCGAGCACCTGGAGCTCGACGTCCATCATCGACGCAGCACCAGCGTCCCGTCGGCGTTCGTCTCGCCGTGCCAGCCGGCGGGCACCCAGCAGGTCGCGCCGGGGAGTCCGATCAGGACAGGTCCCGTGACCTGGTCGCGGGACCTGGCCGCGAAGGACACGTCCGGGCCGGGCACGACCTCGGCGGTGCGCACCGCGACGAGCTCGATCGCCCGCGCCGGGTCGGCGTAGCCGTAGCGCTCCTCGTGGGCCCGGTGGAACGCGGCTGCGAGGTCCGGCTGGAGCGGCACCGTCAGCTCGAACGACTGGCCCCGGTAGCGCAGGTCGGCCTCACCGTCGGCCGGCAGGTCGGCCACCTCCGCGAGCGGACGGACGTGCGAGACGACGCGGTCGCGCCGCTCGTCGCTCGCGACGAGGCCGAGTGCGGAGAGGACACCAGCCGCCTCGGGAACGAGCACCGCCTCGATCCCGAGCTCCTCGGCGAGCGCGCACGCGTGCAGTGGCCCGGCGCCGCCGAAGGCGACGAGCGCGAAGTCGCGCGGGTCGTGGCCGCGCTCCACCGACACGACCCGGAGCGCGCGCAGCATCTCCGCATTCACGACCTCGATCGCTGCCGCCGGGTCGATGTCCCCCATCGCCGCGGCCGCCGCGTCCCGGTCGAGGACGAGCCCGCCGGGGAGCTCGGCCGGCAGCCGCCCGAGCAGGAGGTTCGCGTCGGTCACGGTCGCGCCGCCGCCGGCGCCGTAGCAGGCCGGCCCGGGGTGCGCGCCCGCCGATTCGGGCCCGACGCGGATCGCACCGCCCGCGTCGCGCCGCACGAGCGAGCCGCCGCCGGCGCCGACGGTGTGCAGGTCGACCGTCGCGAGGCGGATCGGGAAGCCGCCGACGTCGTGCCCGGCAACGCGCTCGGCGCGGCCGCCGGGCAACAGGCAGACGTCGGTCGAGGTGCCGCCCATGTCGAAGGCGATCGCGTGCTCGAACCCGGCCCGCCGCGCCACGATCCCGGCGCCGACGACGCCGCCCGCGGGCCCGGAAACGAGGATCGTCGCCGGGTGCGCCGCAGCCTCGTCGACCGTGGCGACGCCGCCGGAGGAGAGCATCACGAGCGGCTCCGGCAGCCCCGCCTCGCGCGCCCCGGCCGCGAGCGCGCGCAGGTAGCGCGCGGCCACGGGCGCGAGGTACGCGTCGGCCGCGGTCGTCGAGGCGCGCTCGTACTCGCGGAACTCCGGCGCGACCTCGTGCGAGGCGACCACGTGGACGCCGGGATGCCGGCGGCGCAACTCGTCGGCGACGGCGCGCTCGTGGGAGTCGTCCCGGAACGCGAAGAGCAGGCACACCGCGACCGCTTCCGCGTCGCCGAGGTCCGGCAGCGTCGCGAGGTCGAGCGGCTCGAGCTCGCCGTCCGGGCCGAGCCGGCCGCGCACGCCGTGGCAACGCTCGAGCGGGACGAGCGGCTCCGGGTGCGCGGCGCAGAGCCGGTACAGGTGCGCGCGCGTCTGCCGGCGCAGGTGGAGCAGATGCTCGAAGCCCGCGTTGCCGACGTACGCCGTCCGCGCGCCGCGCCGCTCGAGCAGCGCGTTCGTCGCCACCGTCGTCCCGTGCGCGAACCGCTCGACGCCCTCCGCGGCGCTTCCGGCTCCGACTGCGCGCACCGCCGCGAGGACGGACTCCTCCTGCCGCTCCGCGGTCGGCACCTTCGCCGTCCGCACCTGCCCGTCCGCGAGCAGGACGGCGTCGGTGAAGGTCCCGCCCACGTCGACGCCCAGGATCGCCACGTGCGTACTCTGCATCTCCGTGCCGGTCCGCGCCTTTCTCTTCGACTTCGACGGTCTGATCCTCGACACGGAGGTGCCGTCGCGCGCGGGCTGGCAGTGGCTGTACCGCGAGCACGGCCACGAGCTGCCGCCCGAGAAATGGGCACTCGTCGTCGGCACGCACGGCGCCTGGGACCCGATGGCACATCTCGAGCAGCTCGTCGGCGCGCCGCTCGAGCGGGACGTGCTGAACGAGCGGCGCTACGCGCACGAGCTGTCGCTGATCGAGACGGAGACACTGCGGCCGGGCGTCGCCGAGTACCTCGCGGCCGCGCGGCAGCACGGCCTGAAGCGCGCGATCGTCTCCAGCTCGAACGTCCGCTGGATCGACATGCACCTGCGCCGGCTCGAGGAGACCGTCGGCTGGGATCTGATCCTCGCGGCCGACCACGACCCGGCGCGCGCGAAGCCGGCGCCGACGCTCTACCTCGAGGCGCTCGAGGCGCTCGGCGTCGCGGCGGGCGAGGCGGTCGCGTTCGAGGACTCGCCGAACGGGATCCGGGCGGCGAAGGCGGCCGGGATCTTCTGCGTCGGCGTGCCGAACGGCGTCACGCGCGAGCTCGGGCTCGACGAGGCCGACCTCGTGCTCGACTCGCTCGCCGACCTGTCGCCGGACGAGCTCCTCGCCCGCTTCGGCTAGAACGCGAGCCGGACGAGCGCAGTCGCGACCGCCCCGGCGACGACGGCGGCCCAGATCGGCGCCCGCACGACGACGGCGACCGCGCCCGCCGCGACACCGGCGAGGCGCGCGTCGAGAACGAGAGCCCGACCGCTCGCGAAACCCTCCGCCACGACGAGCGCGGCGAGGATCGCGGGGCCGAGGAGCGAGAGCAGCTCGGTCAAACGGCGCGGCAGACGCCGCCCGGCGAGCCCGACCGGGCCGACCGCCTTGAGCGCGACGGTGCCCACGCCGATTGCGACGACGGAGGCCCAGGCGGCGCTCACACGCTCCTCCGGAGTCCCGCGAGCACCCCGGCGGTCGCGGCGACGATCGGGATGCCCGGCGGCACGAACGGGGTCAGGAGCGCGGCGATCGCGGCGCCCGAGCACGCGGCGGCGAGCGGCCTGCGGCCACGGAGCTGCGAGCCGAGCAGCGCGACGAAGAGCGCCGCGAACGCGCCGTCGAGCCCGAACGAGCCGGGGTCGCCGATCAACGAGCCGAGGAGCGCACCGGCCGCGGTGCCGCCGACCCACGCGAACCAGAGCGAGACGCCGACGCCGAGCATCACGGGCCGCTTGAACGCGGCCGTGCCGCCGCCGGCGAGCGCCCACGACTCGTCGACGACGAGCTGCGCCTCGCCGAGCCGCCGCAGGACGTGGCCGCGGAACGACTGCGCGACGCTGATCCCGATCGGCACGTAGCGCGCGTTGAGGAGAAGCGCCGCGACGATCGCTGCCGCGACGCCGCCGCCCGCGCCGAGAACCGAGACCGCGGCCACCTGCGCCGAGCCGGCGAACGTCGTCGCCGACATGACGACGGCGGCGAGGGCGCCGAAGTGGGCCGTGCGCGCAAGCACGCCGAAGGAGGCGCCGAGCGCGAACGCGGCAGGGACGAGCGGCGCAGCGACGCGAACGCCTCTACGCACGGACGGTGCGTCTCCGGCGGAACGTGCGCGCCTTCTCCCGGTTCCCGCAGACGCTCATCGAGCACCACTGCCGCGAGCGGTTGCGGGCGTTGTCGACGAAGGCCCAGCGGCAACTGTCGGAGCGGCACGCCTTGAGCCGCTGCCAGGAGCCGTCCGCCATCGCCTCGCCGGCGGCTGCGAGCACGACGCCGATGCCGCCCGCGGGTGCGTCGAACCGGATCCCGCGCGTCCCGAACCGCACCGCGATCCCCT
>DATFMW010000405.1:0-2828 GCA_035266765.1 Gaiellaceae bacterium
GCTGATGCTCGATGCGCCGCTCATCGTCCTCGACGAGCCCGCGGCGGGCCTCGACCTCCCGGGCCGCGAGCTGCTGCTGGCCGCGCTCGGACGGGCCGCAGCGGCGCGCCCCGACGTCGCGACGGTCACCGCGACGCATCACCTCGAGGAGCTCCCTGCCTCGACGACGCACGCGCTGCTCCTCCGCGACGGCCACCCGGTCGCCGCGGGCCGGCTCGCCGAAGCGCTCTCCGACGAGAGCCTGAGCGACTGCTTCGGCCTGCCGCTGCGACTCGAGCGCCACGACGGCCGCTACCTCGTCCGCGCGGGCTAGCTGGCCGAGCCAGCCGCGCAGCGGCGCGCCGTGCCGAGCGCGGAGAAGTCGCCGCCGGGCGTGGATTGGTACTTCTCCGTACCGCGGTTCGGTGGCTGCGCGGAGGGAGCGCAGTCAGGGCGAATCCATCTGGTCCAAGAGATGTCTGCCAGGCTCGGTGAAGCACGCCGTTCCCGGGCGGCCTCCTACGAGTGAGTCGGAGAGCGGTGAGGAAATGATGACGAGCGGACGCCAGTCCGAGACCCTGCGGACGTTCACGCGCGTGATCTGCGGAGTCAACGGCTCGCCCGAGGCCGCGGAGGCGGTGCGGCAGGCGACGATGATCGCCGCACCGGCCGCAGCGGTCCTGCTCGTGGCCGCCATCGACCCGTCGCACGAGCTCTGGGATGCGCCTCGCTTCGAGAAGCTCGCCGTCGCCGCCCGCGTGCAGGAGCGAGCCGAGGAGCTCCTCGCCCGCACGCAAGCCGCGGTCGAGTCGACCGGAGAGATCGAGACACAGGTCGTCGAGGGCCCGCCGTCCGACGTGCTCCTCTCGCTGATCGCGCCGGACAGCACGTGCCTGCTCGCGCTGGGCGCCGCAGAGAGGCAGGATCGCCTCGCCGGCATCCTGCTCGGTTCCGTCGTGACGCGGATGCTCCACTCGGCGCCGTGCTCGATCCTCGTCGCGAGGACGCCGAGCGAGCCGCAGCGGTTCCCCCGCTCCGTCGTCGTCGGCGTCGACGGCTCGCCCGAGTCGGCCGCGGCCTACGCCGCCGCAGCGCAGGTGGCGGCACGGCTTGATGCGGAACTGCACCCCCTCGTCGCACTCGGAGGCAAGGGCGCCGATCTCGAAAGCGTGCAGCGGATCGTGTCCGACCGGCTGTTCGAGGTCGACAAGAGATCGCCGGCAGACGCCCTGTCGGCGGCCGACGCCGATCTGCTCGTCGTCGGCAGCCGCGGGCTGCACGGCCTGGACGCCGTCGGCAGCGTGAGCGAGCGAATCGCCCATCAGTCGCGCTGCTCGGTCCTGGTCGTCCGGCCCGCGTCGCCGCCGGCCGACTGAGCGCACAGCCCCGTGGGCCTCGCCGTCCAGGTCTTCCTCTTCGTCGGCGGCCTGCTCGTGGCGCTGATCGCCAGCGACTGGGCGGTCGGCTACACACGCGCACTCGCCGCGCACCTCGGCGCCCCCGCGTTCCTCGTCGGCGCGGTGCTCGTCTCGATCGGCACCGACCTGCCGGAGATCACGAACTCGATCGCCGCGCACCTCCAGGGCCAGCCCGACGTGAACGTCGGCGACTCCCTGGGCTCGACGCTGACCCAGTCCACGCTCGTTCTCGGCCTCTTCCCCTTCGCCGCCGGCGCGATCGTGCTCGTGCGCCGCCAGGTGGGAATCATCTCCCTGCTCACCCTCGGCGGCGTCGGACTCGTCCTCGTCTTCATCCGCGACGGCTTCCTCTCGCGCTGGGAGGGGATCGCGCTGGTCGCCGCCTGGGGAGGCGCGACCTGGGCCGTCCTGAAGCTCGTGCCCGCGGTGCTTCCCGACGCGCCCGTGGCCGAGGTCAGGCTCAGCGTGCCGCGGCAGGTGATAGCGATCCTGCTCGCGCTCGGGCTCGTCGGCTTCGGCGCGACCGTGGCGGTGCGAGCGCTCGTCCAGCTCGCCGAGCTCGCGGGCGTGCCGGAGTTCCTCGTCGCCTTCTTCGGCGCCTCGCTCGGCACCTCGGCCCCGGAGCTCGTGGTCGACCTCGCCGCGCTACGCCAGGGCGCGTTCGCGATCGCCATCGGCGACGCGCTCGGCAGCTCGCTCGTCGACGCAACCCTCTCGATCGGAGCCGGTCCGATCGTGCGTCCCGGCGCCCTCAGCCGGAGTCTGGCCCTGAGTGCCGGTCTCTACTCGTTCGCAGCCGTCGCGATCGTCGGCGGGACCCTGGCGCTGCGCCGCAAGCACGACCGCAGAAGCGGAGCGCTGCTGCTCGCCCTGTACGGCATCAGCTATCTGGTGCTCTTCCGTTACCGGTAGCGGCCCCGGTTGACGGCGGCGCGGCCCGGACACGCAGACGGTCTCCGCAGTTCCCACCGATCGGGTAGAGGATCGGCGCGGATGGGAGGCACTCCGCTGCGATGCACGCTCGAGACATGAGGCTTCGGGCACTCGGCAACGGCGCGGTCGTCTGGACAGGCGCGCTCGTCGCGACGGCGACGCTCGCCGGATTCCTCGACCAGGCGTCCTGGCTGTTCGAGCCCGCGTCGTTCTTCCGCCTCCAGTACGCGGTGCTCCTCGCGACAGTCGGCCTCGGCGCACTGGCCCTGAGGCGCCCGTGGCTCGCCGGCGCCGCCGCTGTGCTGGTGGGCGTGAACGTCGCCGTGATAGCTCCCTGGTCGCGATCGCCCCTCGTCGCCGCGCCCGGCGAACCGACGATCCGCGTCGTCGCGTTCAACGTGGACAGGGCCAACCACCGCATCGAGGAGCTCGGTCGGCTCGTCCAGGAGGTGAAGCCGGACGTGCTCGGCCTCACGGAGGTGACGCCGGCCTGGGCGC
>DATFMW010000406.1:0-2442 GCA_035266765.1 Gaiellaceae bacterium
GGGGTGCGGACGGTCGCGACCGGGGACGTCCACGCGCACGACCCGCGTCGCGCCGCGCTCCAGGACGTCCTCGTCGCGATCCGCTGTCGCACCTCGCTCGACGGCTGCGAGCGCGAGCGGCGCGGCAACCACGAGTCGATCCTCGCCGCGCCGGACGATCTGCTCGAGCGCTTCCCCGGCGACCGTGACGCCGTCGCCCGCACCGCCTGGGTCGCCGAGCGGCTCGAGTTCGACCTCACCGAGGAGCTCGGCTACCGCTACCCCGACTTCTCGGGCGGCGCCGACCCGGCGATCGTCCAGCTGTCGGGTGTGTGCGAGCAGGCGTTCGCCGAGCGCTATGCCACCTCGAGTCCAACCGTGCGCGCACGTGTCCGTGCACGATTGGAGGAGGAGCTGGCGCTGATCGACGAGCTCGGGCTCGCCGGCTTCTTCCTGCTCCACTGGGAGGTGCTCGAGCTCGCGCGCGAGGTCGCGCTCGAGGTGCGCGGCCCCGGCTCGATGCGCCACGTCCTGCCGCCCGGACGCGGGCGCGGCTCGTCGGTCGGCTCGCTCGTCTGCTACCTGACCGGGCTCTCGCACGTCGACCCGGTGGCGGCGAACCTCTCGCTCGGGCGCTTCCTCAACCGGGAGCTCGCCTCCGTCCCCGACATCGACCTCGACTTCCCGCGCGACATCCGCGAGAAGCTCATCGTCCGCGTCGTCGAACGCTACGGGCGCGAGCACGCCGCGCTCGTCGCGAGCTTCGCCACGTACCGGTCGCGCGGCGCGATCCGCGACGTCGGCCGCGCGCTCGGGCTCCCGTACGCCGAGCTCGAGCGGCTCGCCCGGCTCACCGACGGCTGGAACGCGACCCGCGTCGCCGACGAGATCGCCGCGCTCCCTGACGGCCGCGAGAAGCTCCGCTCGCCCCGCTGGCGCGCGTTCGCCGAGCTGTGCGGCGAGATCGCCGGGTTACCGCGGCACATCTCCCAGCACCCGGGCGGGATGGTGATCTCGTCGCGGCCGCTCGTCGAGCTCGTGCCGGTGCAGCCCGCCGCGATGGCCGGGCGGCAGATGTGCCAGTGGGACAAGGACTCCTGCGCCGACGCCGGCTTCCTCAAGATCGACCTGCTCGGGCTCGGGATGCTCTCGGCGGTCGAGGAGTGCGTCGACCTCGTCGCCCGCCACCGCGACGAGAAGATCGACCTCTCTCGCGTGCCGCTCGACGACCCGGACGTGTTCGCGGAGATCCAGCGGGCGGACACCGTCGGCTGCTTCCAGATCGAGAGCCGTGCGCAGATGCAGACGATCCTCCGCACCCGACCGGAGAACCTCGACGACATCACGATCCAGGTCGCACTCGTCCGGCCGGGGCCGATCCAGGGCAAGGCCGTGCACCCGTACATCGAGCGGCGCCGGCGGCTCCGCGAGGACCCCTCCTACGAGCCGCCCGCCGACCACGAGCTGTTGCGGGAGCCGCTACGGGAGACGCTCGGCGTCGTCGTCTTCCAGGACCAGGTGCTCGACGTCGCCGTCCATCTCGCCGGCTTCACCGTCGGCGAGGCGGAGGGGCTGCGGCGCGCGATGAGCCGCAAGCGCTCCCGCGATGCGCTGGAATCATGGCGAGAGCGTTTCGTCGCGGGAGCGCTGGAGAGAGCTGTCGACGAGCAGACGGCACACACGATCTACGACAAGCTGACCGCGTTCTCCGGCTTCGGGTTCCCGAAGTCGCACTCGGCCGCGTTCGGCCTCCTGGCCTACCAGTCGGCGTGGCTGCGGCACCACTACGCGGCCGAGTTCCTCGCGTCGCTCCTGAACGCCCAGCCGATGGGCTTCTACCCGCCGGCGACGCTCGTCCGGGACGCGCAGCGGCGCGGGGTGGAGACACGGCTGCCCGACGTCTGCCGCAGCGCTGCGCACTGCGGCATAGAGGAGGGCGCGGTGCGCATCGGGCTCGCGCACGTCCAGGGCCTGGGCGAGGAAGAGGCAGAGACCCTCATCGAGGAACGGGAGCGCAACGGACGGTTCAGCTCGATCCGAGACTTGGCGCAACGCGCAGCGTTGCGCGGCGACTCGCTGCGGGCGCTCGTCGAGTCGGGCGCCTGCGACGGGTTCGGCCTCGCTCGACGGGAGCTCCTCTGGCAGCTCGGGCTCGTGCCGCGGCCGGTGACGGTGCCCGGTTCGGCCGGTGCGGAGCGCCAGCTCGCCCTGCCGCTCGACCCGACGGCGGCTACCCCGGAGCTGCCCGAGCCGACGGTGTGGGAACGGCTCCTCGCCGACTACCGGACGACGAGCCTGTCGGTCGGCGTCCACCCGCTCGAGCTGCTGCGCCCGCACCTGCCGCCGGGGACGCTCTCGAGCGAGAAGCTTCTGGAGCAGCGGAACGGCGCCTCCGTCCGAGTGGCCGGGATGGTGATCGCGCGGCAGCGTCCGGCGACCGCGAACGGCGTCGTCTTCATGCTG
>DATFMW010000407.1:0-5331 GCA_035266765.1 Gaiellaceae bacterium
TCTGCGCCTCGGCGCACCCGTCGGACGTCGCTGCAGCGCTCGTCGCGCTCGGCGGGCGGCTCCGGACGACGCGGCGCGAGCTGGCCGTGGAGGAGCTGTACCGGCTGCCGGACGAGTCCGACCGACGCACGACGACGCTCGAGCCGGACGAGCTCCTGCTCGAGCTCGATCTGCCGCCGGTCGAGGCGAGCGTTTACCTCAAGGCGATGGACCGGAAGCGCTGGGCGTTCCCGCAAGTCGGAGTCGCCGCCGCCCGGGCAGGCGGCGAGATGCGGTTCGCGCTCGCCGGGGTGGCGCCGATCCCGTGGCGGATCGACGGCGAGCGCGCGCTGGACGACGCGACGCCGCTGCCGCGGACAGCGTGGAAGGCCACCGTGGCCCGGGCGCTCATCCGCCGTGCCGCGGCCGCTCTCGACGCGGGCTGACCCTCCCCCGGGCGGCGCACCGTGACGGAGTCGATACACCGGCGTATTGGATCGCCATGGATGATCATGGCGCAATGGCGGTGGCTATCCATGTCCATGTCAGAGACGACCAACGCTCGCTCCTCCTCGAGGAATCGGCTCGCAGTGGGCTCCCGATGGCGGAACTCGTGCGTCGCGCACTCGACGCCGTCTACTGCCCCGGCCGGCGGCCGGCTGCCCGCGGTGTCGAAGTCAGCGTCGGGATCTGGCGGCGACTCGACGCGGCGGTCACCGGTCGGCGGCTCCGCGGTGTGGACTGAGCGGGAGCGGACGTGAGCGTCCACGCGGTCGTGCTTGCGGCCGGCGCCTCGTCCCGCTACGGCGTCTCGCCGCCGAAGCAGGCGGTGCTCCTACCGTCCGTGCTCGCTGCGCTCCGCCGAAGCGCAGCGCTCGACGGGATCCTCGTCGTCGCCGGAGCGCACGACGTCGACACCGACGCGGACTGCGTCCGCTGCCCCGGCTGGGAACGCGGGCCCGGCGCTTCGCTGCGCTGCGGGCTCGCGGCGCTCCCGGTCGACGCCGCCGCGGCTGTCGTCGTCCTCGCCGACGGGCCCGACCTCGACCCGGCGGCCGTCGACCGCGTCGTGGAGTCCTGGCGCGTGGACGGCGGCGACGCGGTTGCCGCCTCCTACGGCGGGCTCCGCCTCCACCCCGTACTACTCGCCCGCTCCGTCTGGGACGCGATCCCCGACGAGGGCGCGCGCCCGCTCCCCGCACGGCTCGTCGCCTGCGACGATCTGTCGCCCCCGGGTGACGTCGACGTCCGCGCGGAGCCGTAGCTCAGTCGAGCGGGATCCGCAGCGCCGCGAGCTTCTCTTTCAGCTCGACCGGCATCTGCTCGTCCACCGCCTGCCGGACGTAGATGCGCAGGCTCTCCTCGAACCGGTACCGCCGCCGGCAGTAGTCGCACTGCTCGAGATGCGCCTCCGCCTCGACCATCTCGTCCTCGGTGAGGATCCGGTCGAGATACGGCTGCATCATCTCCTCGCAGTGCGCGCAGGGGTCCTTCATGTTCCCTCCACCGTCGTTGTCTCGGCCAGCTCGCGCTTGAGGATCCGGCGGCCGCGATGCAGGCGCGACATGACCGTCCCGATCGGAATGTCGAGGATCTGTGCGGCGTCCTGATAGCTGAAGTCGCCGATGTCGACGAGCACGACCACGTCGCGGAAGTCGTGCGGTACCGCCGAGAGCGCCGAGACGATGTCGTCCTGGGAGAGCCGCTCGACGACACGGTCCTCGTCCGAGACGCCGTCGCCGTCGCCGGCCAGGCGGTCGTAGAGGAAGTAGTCGTTCGCCTCGAGCGGCTGCATCTGCGGCGCACGCTGCTGGCGCCGGCCGCGGTCGATGTTCAGGTTCGTGAGGATCCGGAGCAGCCAGGCGCGGAGGTTCGTGCCCGGCGTGAACGAGCGCCAGCTGCGGAACGCGCGGGCATACGCCTCCTGGACGAGGTCGTCGGCCTCCTCGCGCGAGCCGGCGAGATGGCGCGCAACCCGGTAGACCTGATCGGAGAGCGCGAGCGCCTCCTCCTCGAAGCGCACGCGGTCGCGCGCGTCGCCCGCGAGGCGCTGCGCCGCCCGCGCCTCAGCCGGCTCCGTCCCGTCGTTTCCGGCCTCCACGGCCAAAACCGTAGCAGCGTCGCCCACGGTCTTCGGAACGCCGCGACCGCGGTTCCTATTCCGTTCCCGCGGGCCTACACGCCCGCGGGAAGCTCGCGGAAGCCCGACTTCGCAAGCGCCTCGAGGAGCGAGTCGCGGCTCGTCCGCTCGTCGTCCCAGGAGAGCATGACCTGGCCCATGAGGTTCGCGTTCGCGGACTCGAGGCCCTCGTGGCCCTCGAGCGCGCCCGCGAGCCGCATCACGCATTTCTCGCAGCGGATGCCGCTCACCTGGATCGTCTCGGTCTGCGTCGCCATCGCCGTCAGGCTACCGTCCGCGCGACGAGGTCCGCGGCGACGAGCTGCTGCCCGGCGCGCGCCGCGACCTCGCGCTGGCGCAGCGCCTCCGGCTCGGGCGGCGCCGCGCGGAGGAGCTCGGCGGCGAGCTCACGCGCGACGACGGCTCCGCCGCCGTCCGGGTGGAGCAGCACCGCGTCGAGCCCGTGCCGGGCGGCAGCCCAGCGGTTCTGGGCGTAATCGCCGCGCGCCACCGGGTCGGGGATGCGGGACGGAACGCGCGCGACGAGGTCGTGCATGGCCCGGACGAGCAGCGCCGTCCGCTCGAGCGCCGTCGGCTGGTCGGCGATCCGGAGCTCGAGCGTGCCGAGGCGCGGATTCGGCCTGACGTCCCACCAGAGCCGCGTCTCGTCTTCGAGCACCCCGGCCGCGGCGAGCCGCTCGACCCACGCCGTCCACCCCGCATACGAGCCGAACACGGGCGGCGCACCGGCCCGCGGCAGCTCAGCGAGGATCGCCGCGCGCGCCGAGAGCATCCCCGTGTCGGCACCGTCCGCGAACGGCGAGTTCGCCGAGAGCGCGAGCAGCACCGGCAGCCAGGGCAGCACCGCCTCGAGCCGTTCGTGGCAGTGCTCGCCGCTCTCGACGCTGACGTGCACGTGGAGCCCGCTCACGCCCTGACGCCGCGCCGCGCGGCCGATGCGGCCGATCATCGCGAGGTAGCGCTCCTCCTGGACGACGGGCAGCGACTCGAGCCGGGCCGTCGGGTGGGCGCCCGCAGCCGCGAGCACAAGCCCGTGCGCGCGCGCCGCCTCGGCTGCACCGGCGCGTAGCTCCGCGAGAGCCGCCACCGCCTCGTCCCCGCTCGCGCAGACGCCGGTGTTCAGCTCGACGACGGAGGCGTGCATCTCCGTCTTCACCACCCCCGGCAGATCCAGTCCGCGGACGCCCTCGACCACCGCCGCGACTCCGTCCGCGGGCTCGAGCGTGTCCGCGTCGAGGATCATGAGCTCCTCCTCGACGCCGAGCGAGAGCACCGGCGAGGAGCCGAAGCGGTCGGGGATCACTTGCCGCGAATGCCGTGCACGGGGCGCCCCGCCGCCTCCCAGGCGTAGTACGAGGCGCTCGGCCCGTAGCCCTGCTCGTAGGAGACGACCCGCGGGTTGCGGCCGACCTCCTTCGCGCGCTGGGCGTGCCGGAGGAGGTTCGGGTCGTCGCGCTCCTGCCAGACGAGGACGAGGTGCGCAGCGGTCATGAACTCCGCCACGAACACGCAGCCGGGCGCCGGGCACGGGAAGGGATTGGTGCGGACGCAGAACCAGCCGGAGTGGTCGCCGCCGTCCTCGTTCCAGAGCTCCTCGTCGGAGACGAGGTCGTGCTCGACAACCCCTGCCCGGCCGGGCTGGATCTCCTCCCAATCCACGGTCGCAACGGTAGCCGCAGCCCGCAGGGAGTCGCCGGAGCGTGCCCCGAGCGGACATGTCCCATGACCAGGTCACAAGCCATGGCCGAAAGAGACGGTTCGGGTCGAGGCCGATGTCGGTCGCCTCGCTCGACCGCGCTCGGGCGCGGCCCGCAACGCCACGGCAACCCAGCCCGCACGAGCCGGCACCGCCGGCTCGTGCGCTCTCCGAGCAGAAAAGCGAAGCGGAGCGAAGGAGGCTCAAGCGAAGCGATATGCCCCGGGGCCAGACCACACGCCATATCCGCGAGAGACACGGACCGCCGCGCCCGACCGCGCTCGGGCGCGGCCAGCAACGCCACGGCAACCCAGCCCGAACGAGCCGGCACCGCCGGCTCGTGCGCTCTCCGAGCAGAAAAGCGAAGCGGTGCGAAGGAGGAACAAACAGAAACGGGGGCCCCGGGCAGGCGGTCGGGGCCCCCGTCTCACGCTCCTAACGGCCGCGCTGGACAGCGGCCGGGGAGCCGGCCCCGAGGGGTACGGGGCCGGGCCGGGTGGGTCAGCAGCGCGCCGAGAGCGGCTGCCTCCCGAGCTTCACCTGCAGGGGCATCGTCTTGTCGCCGCGGACGATCTCGAGCTGGACCGAGTCGCCGGGCTGCTTCTGGTCGACGAGCGAGCGGAGCCGCTCGATGGTCCAGACGCGGACGCCGTCCAACTTGACGATGATGTCGCCGCCGAGCGGCCACGTCTCGCCGGCGAGCGTGACCTGCTGCGTCGCGGCGTGGAGGCCGGCCTTCGCGGCGCCGGAGGCGCGGCAGACCGTGCCGACGAGCAGCCCGTGCCGCGCCGGCAGGTGGAAGAGCTGCGCGACGGCGGGGGTGATCGCGCGCGCGTCGACGCCGAGGAAGGCGTGGACGACGGCGCCCTTCGCGATCAGCTGCGCGGCGACGTTCTTCACCGTGTTGATCGGGATCGCGAACCCGATGCCGATGTTGCCGCCGCTGTTGGTCTGGATCTGCGAGTTGACACCGACCACCTCGCCGTGCGCGTCGAGGAGCGGCCCACCCGAGTTGCCGTGGTTCAGGGCGGCGTCGGTCTGGATGGCGTGGCCGATCGGCGCGCCGTTCGGAGCGACGATCTGCCGCTGGAGCGCGCTCACGATCCCGGCCGTGATCGAGCGGTCCTCGCCGAGCGGGTTGCCGATCGCGACGACGGCGTCGCCGACCCGCACCGTGTCGGAGTTGCCAAGCCGCAGCGGCGTCAGCGCGCGCGCCCGGGTCTTGACCCGGAGCACCGCGACATCGGTGCTCGGGTCGCGGCCGACGATCGTCGCGGGCAACCGCTCGTTGTCGGAGAAGCTGACGTCGACCTTCGTCGCACCCTGGACGACGTGGTAGTTCGTGACGATGTGGCCGGCCTTGTCGATCACGAAGCCGGAGCCGAGCGCCTGCTGGGTCGCCTGCTGCGGGCCGCCGAAGCCGAACGGGTCGAGCAGCGGATTCGGCGCGACCGCGACGCGGGTCGTCGCGGTCACCTGGACGACGCCCGGCGCCGCACGCTCGTAGATCGCGTGG
>DATFMW010000408.1:0-3854 GCA_035266765.1 Gaiellaceae bacterium
CGGGTCGTGGCGCCCCCGAGAAGCCGGTGCCGAAGAGCGCGTCGACGATCACGTCCGGTTCGCCGAGCCCCGTCTCCCCCGCTTTCGCGTCGACGACGAGCGCCCCACGGCCCGCCGCCTCGAGGTGCCGCGCCACGACGCGCCCGTCGCCGCCGTTCGAGCCGCCGCCGCAGACGACCGTGAAGCGGCCCGCGTCCGGGAAGAGCTCGAGCGCGAGCTCCGCCGCCGCGCCGCCCGCGCGCTCCATCAGATCGCCGGTCGTCTCCGGGTAGCCGGGGTAAGCCGCCTCCGCGGCACGCATCTCGTCGGCGGTGTAGAGGGCCTCAGACACGGGTGACGACGGCGACCGCCTGGGCGAGCTCGCGCGAGTGCGTCATCGAAAGATCGATCGTGGCCATGCCGAGCTGCTCGGCCTGCGCGGCGAGGCGACCGCTCAGCCGCACGGACGGCTTCGGCCGGCCGACGATCTCGATCTCGCGCCAGGCGAACGCGCGCGCGACGCCGAACCCGAGCGCCTTGCCGACCGCCTCCTTGCCCGCGAACCGGCCCGCGTAGCTCTGCGCCGGGTTCGCGCGGGAATCGCAGTACGCCTGCTCGGCGGGTGTGAAGCAGCGGTCGCGGAAGCGTGCGTACCGCTCGAGCGACCGCCGAATGCGCTCGATCTCGATCAGATCCGTGCCGACGGTCGTCACAGGTGCTCCTCGAGCCAGTCGGGCAGGTGGGCGATCGAGGAGATGATCCCGTCCGGCTTCGTGCGCGCGCGCTCGACCGGGTCGGGGCGGAACTTGCCGGTGCGAACGAGAACCGTGCGCAGCCCGACGCGGTGGGCGCCGTCGATGTCGGATTCGAGATCGTCGCCGACCATCCAGGTGAGCTGCGGATCGGCGTCGAGCGCCTCGCACGCCGCCTCGAAGTACGCCGGGTTCGGCTTGCCGAGGACGACCGCCTCCAGCTCCGCCGCGTACTCGAGCCCGGCGACGAACGCTCCCGCGTCGAGCAGCGGCCCGCGCTTCGTCTGCCACCAGCGGTTGCGGTGCAGGCAGTACAGCTGCGCGCCCATCTCGAGCTCGGCGAACGCGCGGGCGAGATTCATGTACGAGAAGACGAGGTTCGACTCGGGGGTCTCGTCGGCGCCGCCGAGCAGCACCGCGTCCGCACCCTCGCCGACGAGGTCGATCCCTTCCAGATCGCCGACGATCGCGTGCATGACGAGCGCGAGCACCCGCTTGCCGCGGAGCGCCCGCACGGCGGCGGCGGCGGTCGTCTGCACCTCGCCGTCGGCGACGTCGATCCCGTGGCTGCGCAGCTCGGCCGCGAGCTGGGCGCACGAGCGCGTCGTCATGTTCGTGACGAAGCGGAGCCGGTGACCGTTCTCCCGGAGCCGGCGCACGGCGCCCGCCGCACCCGGAAGCGGCTCCCCGGACACGTGGAGCACCCCGTCGACGTCGAGCAGGATCGCCGCCATCGGCCCGACTCTACTCGCAACTCGCCGTCCCGCCTCCGTGCTATGACCGGGCGGTCATGAGCGACTCCGCCGTTCGGATCACGCGTTCCGTCCTCCTGCCGCTTGCCGAGGTGGAGCTGCGCACGTCGCGGTCGAGCGGCCCCGGCGGCCAGCACGCGCAGAAGTCGGAGACGCGCGTCGAGGCGGTCTTCGACGTCGCGGCCTCGTCGGCGCTCTCGCCGGCGCAGAAGCGCCGCGTCGTCGCGAAGGCCGGACCGGTGCTGCGCGCGATCGCCCAGGACGAGCGCAGCCAGGCGCGCAACCGCGAGCTCGCGCTCGAGCGGCTTGCGGCGGCGCTGCGCGAGGCGCTGTACGTGCCGCGGCGGCGGGTGGCGACGAAGCCGAGCAAGGCGGCGAAGGAGCGGCGGCTCTCCGAGAAGAAGCGCCGCGGCGAGACGAAGCGCCTGCGGCGCTCCCCGCCCGACTAGGGCGCAACTTGAGACGCCGCCACTATCCCGTCACGGTTCGGTGACGGGCATCCGCCGACCCGCCCCGCGCCGAACCGGCGCAGCCGAGCGGGCTGCGAACGTTTTCCACAACCCCGGTGCTTCGGCATGCCGAAGCACCGTCACGAGGACGTGCCTGAATTGCGACCCGCCCCCCGATGGCGCCGGCTACGCGAGGCCGAGCGCAGGCCCGAGCCGGCGAAGCTGATCGACCGGCTCGGGGCCGAGCGCCTGGAGGGCGACATGGTCGGCGCCGGCGGCGAGGTGCTCCTCGACGCGGGCGGCGACGGCCTCCGGCTCGCCCCACGCGACGAGCGCATCGACGAGCCGGTCGCCGAGGGTGTCGATCTCGTCCTCGCCGAAGCCGAGCCGAAGCCAGCTGCGGCGGTAGTTCTCGGCCTGCGCGTAGAAGGCGAGGTGCTCGCGGGCAACGGTGCGGGCGCGCACGGGGTCGGTCTCGAGCACGAAGCCCTGCTCGGGCGCGAGCAGCGGGCCGGTGCCGAGGATCTCGCGGGCGCGGCTCGTGTGCTCGACGGTGACGAGATACGGGTGCGCCCCGTCGGCGCGGTCGCGCGCCAGCTCGAGCATGCGCGGTGCGAGCGCGCCGAGTACGCGCGGCACGGGCTCTGCCGGGGGCGTGGCCCGGTACTCGAAGCCGTCTATCGCCTCGAGGTACTCGCGCATCGCGGTGAGCGGCCGCCGGTACTCGCGGCCGAGCAGCGACACGAGCGGCGCGTGGCTGACGCCGAGCCCGAGCACGAAGCGGCCCGGGTGCGCCTCGCCGAGCGTCAGGGCGCCGTTGTGGGCGGCTGCCGGGCTGCGCAACCAGATGCTCGCGATCCCGGTCGCGACACGGACGCGCTCGGTCGCGTCGAGCAGGAGCGCCGCATGGGAGAGCGCCTCCTTGTTCGAGGGACTCTCGCCGAACCAGATCGTCCCGTAGCCGAGCCGCTCCAGCTCGCGCACGGCCTCACGCTCCACTGCCGCCCGCTGCAGGCCGATCGACCCGAGCCACGCGCCCACACGTCCAAGCTCCACGCTCCGATTGTCGCCGAGCGAGCGCGGGCCGTGCGCCAGTCGACTACTCGACGGTGACGGTCTTCGCGAGGTTGCGCGGCTGGTCGACGTTCAGGCCGCGCAGCCGCGCGATCTTGTAGGCGAGCAGCTGGAGTGGAACGACGGCGAGCGCCGCCTGCAGGAACGCCGGCGTCCCCGGGACGTAGATCACGTCGTCGGCGTAGTGCTGGATGTCCTCGTTGCCGTCGGTCGCGATCGCGATCACGTGGGCGCCGCGGGCCCGCGTCTCCTGGATGTTCGAGACGATCTTCTCGTAGACGTGGCTGCGCGTCGCGACGACGACCACGGGCGTCCCCTCGGAGAGCAGCGCGATCGGCCCGTGCTTCATCTCGCCGGCCGAGTACGCGTCAGTCGGGATGTAGGAGATCTCCTTCAGCTTGAGCGCGCCCTCGAGCGCGACGGCCAGGCCGATGTGGCGGCCGAGGTAGAGGAAGAACGGCGCGTCGTGGAAGCGCTGCGCGATCTTGTCGATCGGGTGGTCGCCGTCGAGAAACTCCTGCAGCCGGTCGGGCAGCTCGTGCAGGCGGTCGAGGATGAACTCGATCTCCTCCTGCGGCAGCGTCCGCCGGATCTCGGCGAGCTTGAGCGCGAGCAGGCTGAGGAGGGCGACCTGGGCCGTGAACGTCTTCGACGCAGCGACGCCGACCTCCATGCCGCAGCGGGTGTAGAGCGTCGCGTCGACCTCGCGTGTGATCTGGGTGCCCATGAGGTTCGTGATCGCCAGCGTGCGCGCGCCGCTCTCGCGGGCGAGCTTCACGGCGTTGACGGTGTCACGCGACTCGCCGGACTGGGAGATGCCGATCACGAGCGTGTCCTTCGAGAGCACG
>DATFMW010000409.1:0-4349 GCA_035266765.1 Gaiellaceae bacterium
GCCGTGGTCGACCTCGATCCGGCCTTGCTCGCGAACGTGAACAAGCCGGCCGACCTCGCGCGGCTGGCTTCCGAGATCTCCTAGTCCAGCTGGACGGTCGTCGCGCCGTCGGCGGAGTCGGAGGCGTGACCGGTGACGAGCCGGTGGGCCGCGAGCTCGGCGCGCACGGCTGCGCGGACCGCGCCGGTGCCGCGGCCGTGGACGACACGGACGAGCGGGAGGCCGGCGAGCGCGGCCTCGTCGACGAACGACCGCACCGCCTCGCGCGCCTCCTGGGCGCGCATCCCGCGCACGTCGAGCTCGTCGGAGACGTCGCTCCGGGCGCTTGCGTGAACGCGCACCGCCGGCTCCGCAGCGGCCGCGGGCGCCGCGCCGCGCGGATCGGGGCGGAGGCGCTCGAGCGGCACCCGGATTCGTGTGCCGCCCGGGCCGATCACCTCGGCGCCGCTGCCGTCGATCCGCGCGATCGTGCCGCGAACGCCGAGCTCCGGCGCCTCGACCGGGTCGCCCTCCGCGAGCGGCGCCGTCGTCTCGACCGGCGCCTCCGCGAGCCCGCGCAGTGCGTCCTCGGCGCCGGTCGCACGTGCGGACGCGGCGCCGAGCCGCCGGTCGCGGTCCCGCTCGGCGCGTGGGCCGGCCGCCGGGTCGGCGCGCCGGCGCTCCCGCTCACGCCGCCGCGCGGCGCGAATCTCCTCGCGCAGCCCGCGCAGCTCGGCCCGCGCCTCCGTGAGCTCCTGCTCCGCTGCGGCGACCGCGCGTCTGCGCTCCTCGGTGGCGGAGGCCCGAACGGCCTCGATCTCGGCCCGCAGCTCCGCCTCCCGCTCCTGCGCCAGCGCTCCGAGCCGGTCGGCTTCCTCGCGGCGGCGGCGGGCGTCGTCGAGCGCCTCGACGGCCTGCCGCTCCGCCGCCTCGGCCTCGACGAGCAGCTCTTCGGTGCGGGCGCGCGCCGGCTCGATGCGCGTCCGCGCGTCTGCGACAAGCGCCGGGTCGAGTCCGAGCCGCTCGGCCACGTGGAGCGCGCGGGAGGTGCCGGCCCGACCGATCGTGAGCCGGTAGAGCGGCGTCTGCGTCTCCGGGTCGAAGCCGGTGGCCGCGTTCGCGACGCCGTCGGTCGCGCTCGCCCACTCCTTCAGCTCGCGGTAATGGGTCGTGACGACGGTCAGCCGTGCCTGGCCGGCGAGGTGCGCGACGAGCGCCTGCGCGAGCGCCGATCCCTCGTCCGGGTCGGTGCCCGCGGCGAGCTCGTCGAGGAGGACAAGCGACCGCTCGTCCGCCGTCTCGAGGATCTCGACGATTCGCCGGAGGTGCCCCGAGAACGTCGAGAGGCTCATCTCGATCGACTGGCGGTCGCCGATGTCCGCGAGCACCCGGTCGAAGATCGGGAGCGCGGCCTCGACTGCGGGCGGCCGCAGCCCGGCCTGGTGGAGCAGGGCGGCGAGCCCGAGCGTCTTCAGCGCCACTGTCTTGCCGCCGGTGTTCGGGCCGCTGACGACGAGCGCCCGCAGGCCCGCGAGGTCGAGGTCGATCGGCACCGCGGCGTCGCGGTCGAGCAGCGGGTGGCGCGCGCCGAGCAGCCGGACGTCGGTCGAGACCGTGACGGGGACGCCCCGCCACGCGCGCGAGACGGTTCCGCAGGCGAGCGCGAGGTCGAGGTCGGCGATTGCCTCGACGAGGACGGTGAGCTGTCCGGCGTGGCGGCCGACCTCGTCCGAGAGACCCCGCAGGATCCGTGCCGCCTCGTCGCGCTCCGCGCTCGCCGCCTCGGTGAGCCGGTTGTTCCTCTCGACGATCGCGAACGGCTCGACGAAGAGCGTCTCGCCGCTGCCCGACGTGTCGTGGACGAACCCGGGGACGCGGCCACGGGCGGACGCCTTGACCGCGAGCACCGGGCGGCCTCCGCGCTGCGTGACGAAGCGCTCCTGGAGAAACGCGGCGAGCTCCGGCGAGCGGGAGAGCCGCTCGAGCTCCTCGGCGACGCGCTGCCTGCCTGTCCGCAGTTCGCGCCGTAGCCGCCGCAGCTCAGGTGAGGCCGAGTCGCGCAGGTCGGAGCCGTCGTTCTCGACGCACCTGAGGACCGCGTCGCGCAGCGCCGCGAGCTCCGGGTCGACGGGGTCGAGCCGGTCGCGGAGGTGCGGTGTGAGCGCGCGCGACTCGTCGAGCGCGCGGCGTGCGCCGAGTCCGATCTCGACGGTCCGGGCGACTGCGGCGAGCTCGGCGGGTCCGAGCAGGCCGCCGCGCTCGGCGTGCTCGGCGTGCGGGCGGACATCGGCCGCGCCGGCGAGCGCCGGCTCGGCGGCCTCGTCGAGGAGCGCGACCGCCTCCGCGGTGAGCGCCTGCCGGCGGTCGACTGCACCCGCGTCGCCGGCGGGGACGAGCGCCGCCGCGAGCGTCGCGCCCTGCGGGGTGGCGGCCGCCGCGACGAGGCGCTCGACGATCGCCGGATACTCGAGGACCGCGAGCGCGTCGGCGTCCACGCGCGCAGTGTAGGAGCGTCAGACGCAACGATGGGGCTGTCGGGCGTCGGCTGGGGCCGCGCCCGACCGTGCTCGGGCGCGGCTCACCACCGCCCCGCTTCCTGGCAGCGGCTCCGCCCCAGACGCCGTTCCCGAGCAGAAAAGCGAAGCGGTGCTTCGGGAACAGAGCGAGCCGGCGCAGCCGGCTCGCTCAGACAGTCAGAACGCGCTCGCGGTCGGCGCCGGTGCCGACGAGCGTCACCTCGACGTCGAGCTCGCGCTCGACGAACTCGACGTAGCGGCGCGCCGCGTCCGGAAGCTCGTCCATCGACGAGCACGCGTCGAGTGGCTGTTGCCAGCCCGGCAGCGTCTCGTACACCGGTGCGGCGGCGTGGAAGTCGCTCTGGTGCGCGGGGAAGTCGGGCGTCTCGCTGCCGTCGCGCAGCCGGTACCGGGTGCAGACCGGCAGCTCCGCGAACTCCGAGAGCACGTCGAGCTTCGTCAGCGCGAGCTGGTCGATCCCGTTCACCCGCACTGCGTAGCGGAGCGCGATGAGGTCGAGCCAGCCGCAGCGGCGGCTGCGCCCGGTGACGGTGCCGTACTCGTGGCCGATCTCGCGCACCCGGTCGTGGTCGGGGCCCTCGATCTCGGTCGGGAACGGCCCCTCGCCGACCCGGGTCACGTACGCCTTTGCGACGCCCATGATGCGATCGAGCCGGCCCGGGCCGATACCGACGCCGATCGCCGCGTTCGCGGCCACGGGGTTCGACGAGGTGACGAACGGATACGTGCCGTGGTCGAGGTCGAGCAGCGTCGCCTGCGCGCCCTCGAAGAGCACGACCTTGCCGTCGCGGAGGGCGTTGTCGACGTAGAGGGACGTGTCCGCGACGTACGGGCGCAGCCGCTGCGCGTACGTCTCGTACTGCGCGGCGACGGTCTCGAGATCGAACGGCTCCGACTCGTAGACGCGCTCGAGCCAGAGGTTCTTCTCGGCGAGCGCGACCTCGATCTTCTGGCGGAGGATCTTCGGGTCGAGGATGTCCTGGACGCGGATGCCGAGCCGCATCGCCTTGTCGGCGTAGCAGGGGCCGATCCCGCGTTTCGTCGTGCCGATCGCGAGCTTGCCGAGGCGCCGCTCGCTCGCGCCGTCGATCGCGACGTGCCAGGGCATGATCAGGTGGGCGTTGCCGGAGACGTAGACCTCGCCGGTGGCGTGGCCGCGACGCTCGAACTCGTCCAGCTCGCCGATCAGCACCTCGGGGTCGACGACGCAGCCGTTGCCGATCACGCACGGGATGCCGCGGACGATCCCGCTCGGGAGGGCCCGGATCTTGTACGTCTCCTCGCCGACGACGATGGTGTGGCCCGCGTTCGGGCCGCCCTGGTAGCGGCAGACGACGTCCGAGTGCTGCGCGAGCAGGTCGACGATCTTGCCCTTGCCTTCGTCGCCCCACTGCGCGCCGACGATGACGGTCGCTGGCACGTCGGGAAGTGTGCCCGATGGAGGGGACGTGCCGGGGGCGAGTCGTCCGGATTGGCGGTCCGTTCGCCCGCGCCGCCTCCAGAACGTACGCTCAGGTGGTGGCGGAGCTCACGCACTTCGGCGGCTGGATCTCGATCGTCGCGGGAGCGTTCCTCGTGGCGGTCGTCACGTCACGGCTCGCGGAGCGCTTCCGGATTCCGCCGGGCGCGCTCTTCCTGATCGTCGCCGCGGTCGCCTCCGATGTCTTCCCCGGCCTCTCGAACCTGTCGATCCGGGACGTCGAGCGGCTCGCGTCGGTCGCGCTCGCGGTGATCCTGTTCGACGGGGGCCTGCGCGTCGGCTGGCGGCGATTCCGCGACGCGGCGGTGCCGATCGTCTCGCTCGGCCTCGTCGGCACGTTCATCACGGCCGGG
>DATFMW010000410.1:0-2175 GCA_035266765.1 Gaiellaceae bacterium
CGAGGATCACGCGACGGCCCACGACGCCTACGTGGATGTCCGCCCCCATGAGCGAGCGGCTCGCCGCGAGGCGCTCGACGACTCGCGCGCGCAAGGCACCTGCGGGGCCGGCCGCGTCGGCGACCGCGCGTCCGCCGCCGAGGACCAGGGCGAGGGCGGTGACGAGGCACGGCACCAGGATCCTGCAGCGGCCACTTCGTCGAGCTTCGATGATCGTCGTCATGTCGTCCTCCTTTTCCTCCGGGGCGGCGTTCACTCGTCGTACTGGAGCACCGCGCGGACGTTGCGCACGCCCGGCGTGCGTCGCGCCACGGCGATGGCGCGTTCGGCGTCCTCGCCGTCGGGCACGTCGCCCGTCAGGGTCACCGTCCCCATGTCGGCATCGACGTCGATCTCGAAGGAGTCGGCTTCGATCTCCCAGCCGAAGATCCAGTCTTCTTCGAGGCGGGCGCGCGGGAAGGCCTCGGCCACCAGACGCTCGGCCACCTCGCGCGCCAGGACCTCGTCCTTGCGCTGGATCGACGCCCACTCGAGCAGGGTCGGATCGGAGTGCAGATCGGTCTTCACGGCGCGGGCACCCGGCGTGCGGCGGGCGATCTCGACCGCGCGCACCTTCGCCGCCTCGTCGGCGACCCGGCCGTGGAGCGTCACGTGGCCGTCGGCCACGGCGACCCAGACGTCCGAGCCCTGGAGGCTGCGGCTGGCGGCGAGGCGCTCGACGATCCGCTCCCGCACGGCGGCGTCGCGCTCGCGACGCGACTCGTCCGAGCGGTAGGCGCCGGGCGAGCCGATCACGAGCTGGATGCGATCGGCCACCAGCGCGTCGCCGTCGCGGCGGCCCTCGAGCTCCTTGCGACCGTCCACGACCACGCGGTCCCAGGGCTCGAGGGCGGCCAGGGCGATGTCGGCGCCGAGTGCGTCCTGGATGCGCGTCGCGTCGTCGACGGTGATCGTCCGCTGGACCTCGCCGGCATCCCGGGCGATGAGCGTCCTGGCGTCGGCATCCACGCTCACGACGGTCAGGACGTTCGTGAATCCGTAGCTCCGCGGCGTCTCGCCCTCGGCGGCCGCCGGGATGGCGGCGAGGACGAGAGCGAGGACGACGGCGATCCGTCCGCAGTGTCGGACTGTGTCGTTCATGTCGGGCTCCTCCCGTGGGTTCGTCGATCGTAGGAATCGTAAGAAGGAAGGGAGCAAGAACGGTGCCAGGGCCGGTCGGCGCACCTCCGGCCCGCGACCGAGGTCCGCCGGGCCTCTCGTGCGCAAGTTGTAGAAATCGTCGGGGAGCCCGACCGCGACCCCGCGCTAGGCGTCTTCGGACGAAGCGCTCGCGCTTTCGGGCGAGGACGGTCGCGTGCCCTCGGGCGAGGGTCGCGCGCGGATGAAGACCAGGTAGCCGGACATCCCCGCCGCGGCGAGCAGGTTGGCCGTGACGACCGCCCAGGGGCGGAGACTCTGCGCCACCGACGACACGAACAGCGTCTCCAGCAGGAAGAAGATGCATTCGAGGGTCACGAACAGCGCGACGAAGGTGCCCGCGCCGAGCACGCCGCGATTGCGCACCGGCACGAGCGGCAGGCTCGCCGCCGTCAGCAGCCCGACCGCGACGAACACCGCCCCGTGCAGCAACGTGTAGGCGAACACGAGCACCGGCTGCGGTGAAGCCGCCGGCGCCTCGCGCAGGAAGATCGCGCTGGCGAGCGCGTGCGGCGTCCAGAAGGGCTTCGCCATCACGGTGTCGAAGGCCAGGAACAGCACGGCCACGAGGAAGGCGCCGATGGCGCCCGTCACGACGCCGTGGACGATCCAGGGCGACGCTTCCGAAGCGCGCGACCCGGTGCGCCGCTGCTCGGCGCGCTCCTCGGCGCGTCGCCGGGCGGCCAAAGCGCCGCCCGGAGTGTCCGTCGTCATCCGTCCGCTCGAGCTTCCCATGGGACCCTCCGTGTGCGCGTCACGCGGACGCGCGCAGCGCCTCGATCAGCTCGGCCTTCCGCATGGTCGAGCGGCCCGAGATGTCGCGCTCCACGGCCAGCGCGTAGAGCTCGTCGCGCGTCCGATCCTCGTAGGCGCGAGTGTCCGGAGGGCCCGCGCCCTCGACCTTCTTGCGCGTCTCGGCGGTGGCCTCGGCCGCCCGCGAGCGGACCTCCCGGATGCCCTCGCGCGCCGCCTTCTCGC
>DATFMW010000411.1:0-4029 GCA_035266765.1 Gaiellaceae bacterium
GCTATTCCCGCTCCTCGGCGCGACGATCGCCAGACGAGCCGGCCACGAGATCCGATTCGTCCTCGGGCCATGGCCGTGGATGATCGTCACCTACACGACCTTCGAGGCAGACGATCTCGTCGTCGTCCTCTCGGTCGAGGACGGGAGATCCGCGGTCAGCTCGACCGCGACGCGGACGCGCTGAGCGGGCGCCTCATCCGACCTCTGCGCGCACCGCGGGCGCGACCTCGGCGCGGAGCAGCTCGATCGCGCGCAGGACGCGGTCGTGCGGGAGGTCGCCGGCGCTGATCTGGGCGAGGATCTTCTCGACGACCTGCTCCGGGTTGCCGACGACGAGCGCGCCGGGTGCGGAGCGCGTCGAAGTCGGGCCACTGGTGCTCGCCGACTGGGAGCGCATCCTGGCGCAGCCGCCGGCGCGCATCGCGAAGGCGATCTCGGCCGACACGCCTCGGGCACGGGAGCTGCGTCAGACGTCGCCGTTCGCCGGTGTCCTCAACGAGCACGAGCGGCGGCTGCTCGTCGAAGCCGTCGAGCGGCGAGCCTCCGCGTGAGGCGCGACGAGTTCGAGCACGTCGTCCGCGCCGCGGCAGCCATCGTCGAAGACGAGATCGTCGTCATCGGCAGCCAGGCCGCGCACGGCCAGTTCGCCGTGCTGCCGGACACGCTGCTCGTGTCACGAGAGCTCGACGTCTATCCCCTGTCGGCGCCGGAGCGGGCCGCGGAGATCGACGGGGCGATCGGCGACGGCTCGCGGTTCGACGGCAGCTACGGCCTCGAGCTGCTGCCGGAGACACACCGCGAGGTGACCGCGGAGCGGCTGACCGGGCTCCTCGCCCGGATCGACCGGCAAGGCTGACGCGACACTCGAATCAGAATGAGCGACTGTGTCGCCTGGCCGTGCTGGACGGCACGCTGCGGCGTCCTCGGTCGCGTCGATAGCGCCGCTATCGACGCTCCCTGCGTCCTTGCATCGCACTCGCCCAGCACGCCCAGATCGACGAGCGTCATTGTGACTCGAGTTCTAAAGCCCGAGCTCGCGCTTCGCCTCCTCCTCCATCTTCTCGAGGCGCGTGTAGTAGTCGGGGAACTCGTTCAGGTGCGCGAGCGCGATCTTGCCGGTGACGATCGGGTCGTCGCCGGTGACGTCGGTGAGCAGGTCGTGGAGCCCGTGCTCGAGCTCGACGTCCATGCCGGCCCGGAACTCGTCGACGTCGAACGGGGCACTCGCCCAGTCGATCCCGATCTGCTCGCCGACGTGCCGTGCTTCCTCGCTCGTGAAAGCCATGACCACCTCCTTTCCCGCCCAGTCTCGCGCGGCGGCACGGGCCCCGCATCGTGGCGGTCGCGGACCCGGGGCCGCTCGGCGTCGAGAGCGGCGGTTCGGGCGCTTCGCCCTAGCGGGCGCCCTGGGCTCCGCGCGGGAGGAGGTTGAGAGCCTCGAGCGAGCGGGCGATCCCGTCGGCGAGCGGCGTCGGCCGCCAGCCCAGCTCCGACTCGGCCCTGGCGGAGACGGGGCGCGCGTCCCAGAGGAGGAACTGCAGCTGCCCGCGCGCGAGCAGCGGCGGCCGCCGCACCAGGCGCGCAGCCGCCTCGCCGGCAGCCGCGAGCGCCCGCGCGACGGGGAGCGGCATCGTCGGCGGCACCCGGCCGCGGCCCGCGATCCTGACGACCATCTCCGCGAGCTCGCCGAAGCCGGCGTGGCAGTCGCTGAGGATGTAGCGCTCGCCGTCGCGCCCACGCTCCGCCGCCAGCAGCTGCCCCTCCGCGAGCCCTGCGGCGAAGACGAGGCCGCAGCCGCCCGGCGGCAGCACCGGCAGCAGGCCGCGGGCGAGCGGACGCACGAAGCTCCTGTCGAACGCGAAGCTGCCGGCGGGGCTCGGCCCGTAGACGGTGGCCGGGTTGACGATCACGAGCTCGAGCCCGCCCCGCTCGGCGAGCGCGAGCTCCTCCGCCTGCTGCTTCGAGCGCTCGTACGGGGTCGCCTTCGGATGGCCGGCGAGACTCGACTCGTCGAAGCTGCCGCCGGCCGGGGCGTCGAAGACGTCGATCGTGCTCGTGTGCACGACGCGACGCACTCCCGCCTCGCGCGCCGCCCGCACGACGTTCGCCGTCCCCTGCGCGTTGACGCGCTCGAACGTTCCGGGATCCGGGAGCCACTGCTCGGGCAGCCCCATCGCGTTGAAGACGAGCTCGCAGCCGGCGAGCGCGCGCGGGAGCGACGCCGGCACGGTCACGTCGCCGCCGACCGGCTCGACCTCCTCCGGGAGCAGCCTCGCCGCCGAGGCGACGTCGCGGACGAGCGCCCGGACCCGATCGCCCCGCTCGACCAGCCGGCGAACGATCGCGTACCCGACCTGCCCGGTTGCACCCGTCACGAGCACGTCCACAAACCCATCGTACGCCCAGCCGCGCCTGTTCTCCCGGCGCGGCAGGAACGTCTTCTTCGCATCAACGCTCCCGCCGGTGGGCAGCCGAGGCGATCCGTCGCGGTACCCATCCCTGCCGGCGCCGCGCGGGACGGCCGGCCTGCTGCTCGCCCCGGCCCGGGCGCGCGATCCGGCTCTCGATCCAGCGGGCGCCCACCGTGTCGGTGAGACCGTGGGCGAGGATCGAGGAGATGACGACGAACGACGCAAGGTCGAAGATCAGCGTCCGGTGCGACTCGTGCGAGTTGAGGACGAAGAGCGCGAACAGCATCGACGCGACGCCCTTCGGCCCGAACCAAGCGACGAACAGACGCTGCGACCGCGGCAGATCGATGCCTGCGAACGAGACCCACACGGCGGCCGGGCGGGCAACGAACAGCGCGAACGCGATGAAGAGCACGAGCCGCCAGACGCTCCCGTGCCACCCCGTCACCACGATCAGCGCGCCGAAGATCACGAAGGTGATCACCTGGAACGCGGCGCTGACGTTCTCGTTGAAGTGGAGGAACGCGGCGGGCAGCTCGCTCCTCGCGACCGCGAAGCCGATCCCGCAGACGAATGCCGCGATCAGCCCGTTGCCGTAGGTCACCTCGGCGAGGCCGAACGCCGCAAGCGCCACGCCGAGCGCGTACACGCCCTCGTAATGGGGTCTGATGCCGCCGCCCGGGAGATGGCCGAGAAGCCAGCCGGCCGCGAGCGCGAGCGCCACCCCGATCGAGGCCCCGGCGACCACCTCGCCGAGCAGGCTCACGGCCTCGGCGGCCGCATCGCCGCCGGGACTCGCGAGCACGAGAAAGAAGAGCACAAGCGGCAGCGCGAGCCCGTCGTTGAGCCCGGACTCGAGGTTGAGCGTATGCCGGATCAGCCGCGGAACGCGTTCCGAGGTCACGACCGACGACGTCACGACCGGATCGGTCGGTGCAAGCACCGCGCCGAGCAGGAACGCCTCCGACCACGAGATCGGGAACAGCAGCTCGCCGAAGAGGGCGAGCAGGATCAGCGTGAGCGGCATCGCCACGACGAGCGCTCTCACGGGCGGACGCCAGTGGATTCGGAGGAGCTCTCGCTCGGCCACCAACCCGTCCGAGAACAGCGTGAGCAAGAGCGCGAGCTCGACCACGACCACGACCAGCTCCTCGCCGGGGCTCACGCTGATGACGCCCGTGGCGGCGAGGACGATCCCGGCGAGCAGAGACAGGACCGACGTGGACAGGACGGTGCCGTGCAGCCAGCCGGAGAGGGCTGCCGTCGTCCCGAGGAGGACCCCGATCAGAAGGACGGCGTCAGGGAACTCGATGCCCATCGAAGCCGCGCCCCTCCTCTGCTCTCGCGCCTCGAGCCACAGGCTCCGCGCCATGCGTGTCGGGCGTCGACTCTCCGGCGGGGCGCGGTCCGGTTCGGCGAGACGTCAGAGCAGGCCGCTCGAACGCGTCTGGCCCGGGCCCGACCTTCGAACGCATCGAGCGGAGCATCGGCGACGGTCCCGCGCGCGACCATGAGGGCGCGCGTCCATCTTCGACCGCGACGGTCAGTCAGCGGCGCGATCCCTGCCCCGCCTCGGTCGGGCCTCGAGCGCCCGGGCGAGGTCGCTGATCGAGATCAG
>DATFMW010000412.1:0-3179 GCA_035266765.1 Gaiellaceae bacterium
CTTGCCGGCCCCGTTCGGCCCGAGCAACCCGACGAGCTCGCCCTCCCCCACCTCGAGGTCGACACCCCGCAGTGCGTGGACCGCGCCGTAGCGCTTCGCAAGCCCGCGGACAGCGAGTGCGTTCGGCACCCGAAAAGCGTACCGGGAGTACGCTGGAGACATGCCTCGCGGATACATGGAAGGTCCCGCCGCCGAGGAGGCGGAACGGCTCGCCGACGAGGCGGCGCGCGTCAAGCACACCGAGCCGGAGACCAAGGTCTACCCGGCCGTCTACGGCTGCACGGAGGACGACCCCGAGCCGCACTTCCTCGGCTGGGCACACGAGGTCGACCCGGACGAGCTCTTCGCCTCGGGCAAGGCCTGGGGCGTGACCGTCCGCCGCGTCGCGGTCGCCCGCGACTAGATCGGCACCGGCTCCTCGTCCGTCACTCGGTGGCCGCGTCTCTGACGCGGGCCGCCTGATCGGAGTAGAGGAGCGCGGCACCGACGTAGACGAGCGGGGTGAGGACGAGATCGGCCAGCAGGGCCCCGACGAACTGCGTCTGCCCACCTTGCGTGTGGATGAGGACGAGCAGCGCGTAGCGCGAGATCTCGTAGACGAGCGCGAGCGTCGCGAGCCCACCGACCGCGTGGATCGGATCGGCACGTCCGAGCTGCCAGCCGCGCCTGATCGAATCCGCCACTCCCGTCCCTTCGACGACCGCTGCGGGCACCGCAAGCCCGAGCAGCCCGAACCAGGCGATGCCCGGCAGCACGTACAGGCGGACGAGGATGGGGAACGGGAGAAAGACGACGAGTGCGGCAGCGACGGCTTGCCAGGTCGGCGGCCGTCCCGACACGATCGTGCAGGCGCGGACGTACGCGGCGGAGAGGACGGGTGCGAACGCCCACAGCAGCAGCGTCTGCGCGGCGACGCTCCGGTGGTAGCTCGCGAGATCGATGCCGACGAACGCGAGCCCGAGCGGGAGGACCGCCCAGAACCGCTGGCCGTAGATCCGGATCGACTCGGCCACGAGCTGGCCCACCGTCCGGGTCTCGGGCGGCAGCGCCGCGGGGCGCGGGCCGGCGGTGCGCGGATACGAGAGCCTCGCCACGGGCCGCAGGGTATCGTCGCGCCATGCCCTATGACGTCGTACGCACCGAAGACGCGGACTGGGACGAGCGCGAGCCGATGTTCGGCCAGGCGCCGCGTAGCCAGACCTCCGTCACGGACGGCGCGAAGCTCGAGCAATCGCGCGCCCGGCTCTGGCGCTACCCGGCCCGTACGCGCGGCCGCCGCCACGTCGATCCGGATCAGGAGGAGGTCTTCGTCCCGCTCCGCGGCACGCTCACCGTCCTGCTCGAGGATCCGCCCCAGCGCGTCGACCTGCGGCCCGGCGACGTGCTGGCCGTCCACCAGGGAACCCCGATGCAGGCGCGCAACGAGACCGACGAGGATGTCCTCTTCTTCGCCTACGGCGCGCCGCCGGTCTCCGGCAACGCGAGCTTCCTCGACGACGTCGAGGACGCACCGCCGCTGTAGTCCGCTTTCCCGCTCGCCCGCTTCGCCTCGGCCATGCGCGCTACCGCGCGCGTGGCCGTCGGCTCTCGCTTTCCGCTCGCTCGGCCAGCGAGCCGCCCGAGGGCGGCTCGCGCCACCGCGAAGCCGGGCGGTCTCTGAGCCGCGCCCGCGCAGGTCGGGCGCGGCGGCACTCGTGCACGGCAGCGACTCGATCCCGAAGCCAAGTAACAGACTGTTACTTGGCTTCGGCGGCGGGGAGCCTCGACACCTATCGTCGGTGCGTCAACGCCGACGAATCTCCAGCGGACGACAGCCTTCTGAGGCAATCCGCACATGACGCTCGCCTGCCTCCTGCGAGGTCACGCCTGGGAGGAGGATCCCGACGCGCACGAGACACCTACCCGGTCGTCCACTGCCGCCGCTGCGGCAAGCACCGGGACCTCACGCAGCAGCTCACCGATCCCACCTGGGGCGCCGGCCCCGACGTCCCGCACGGGAGCGGCACCGGGTACACCGGCGACGACCGCCTCTAGCCGAGCGCGGCGACGAGCCTCGGCACCGCGTCGTCGAGCGCGGCGAGCGCGTCGGCGATCCGCCAGCGGCTCCGGTCGGGCTCGCCGGGCACGTTCGAGACCGCCCGCAGCTCGACGGCCGGCACGCCCGCGAGGGTCGCGGCCCGCAGCACGCCGAAGCCCTCCATCGCCTCGACCTCGTAGCCCGCACCGCCGCCGACGCGCGCCGAGGTCGCGATCTCCAGCAGATGCGCCTCGGGCAGCGCCGCGCTCGCCGCCGCGAGGAGCGCCGCGTCCGGCTCGACGCGCGAGATCCGCTCCACCGTCACCGCCACGTCGAGCACGTCGCAGTACACCGAGGCCGACCCGAGCACGAGCGCGGGCGGCTCGATCCCGCGGGCGCCGGCGATCCCGACGTGGAGCACCGCCGCCGGCCGCCGCACCGCGAGCGCCGCTGCGGTCACGGCCGCCGCCTCGACCGGCCCGACCCCGCAGCAGAGCGCCTCCGCCCCGTCCGGGACGCACGCGAGCGCGCGCTCGGTGGCGGCGACGACGAGCAGCACGCGCCGGACGCTACCGCAGCCGTGGCGCCGGCACCGTCCCGCCGAGCTCAGCCGTGGTTCGCGCGGGCAAACTCCGCGGCGAGGATCGACCAGCCGGCCTTGAGCCGCTCGTGCCACTGCACGGTCTGCCACGGGCTCCATGCATAGCCGCGGGTATGCAGACGCTGCGCTCCTTCTGCGAGGTCGATCCCGACGCGGCCGACGGTGCGCGTCGTGAGCGTGCCGTTCATGTGCGGGACGAGGACAGTGTTGCTGGAGGGGTCCGAGTAGCCGAGGTCGGACCATGGAATCCGCAGCTCGAGCACCTTCCCGCGGCCGTCGACGAGATTGCGGCTGTCCGCGGCGGTCGACCCGAACCCGAGCCGGCCGAACGAGCGCAGCTCGGCCGGGTAGTGCTGCTTCGTCGCAGGAATGACGACCGGCCGGTTGAGGAGCTGCTGCGGGTCGACCCAGACTCCCGAGCCGACAGCGAGCGAGGCCGGGGAGATGCGGATGTACTGGTGGTGCAGGCCGTACTGGAACAGCACCGGGTCGATCCACGCCGCCTGACGCAGCCGCGCCGTATTGCCCGGCCCGATCGTGACGACGACCTCGGCGGCGGGG
>DATFMW010000413.1:0-2493 GCA_035266765.1 Gaiellaceae bacterium
GTCATCGGTGGTCTCCTGGAGGTGGTGGGTCGCTACGCGCGCACCGTGGTCGCCTTTCGTAAACACAACCGCAACGCTGTGTAACGCCCGCGTAAATCGCGCGGCTAGCTTGCCGCGATCCGCCAGACGTGGAACCCAGGCCCGTCGGCGGGCAGGACGCCGCCGGCCGCGTCGCCGCCGTACAGCGTCTCGAGCTGGGCGAAGGGGACGGTCACGGGCGCATGGGCAGCGCGCGCGGCGAGGCAGAGCAGCCGCTCGCCCGGGGTCTCGCGCAGGTACGCGATCGCGTCGTCGGAGACGTGGACGTACCGGAGGCCGCCGTGAGCGAGCGCCTCGCTCGAGCGGCGCAGCCGGGCGAGCGCGCGGAACTCCTCGAGCAGCGTCCCGTCCCAGGCGTCCATCCGCTCCCAGGGCATCGTCCGGCGCGCGTCCTCGCCCCAGTCGCCTTCGAGCGCGAGCTCGTCGCCGGCGAACAGCATCGGTACGCCCGGGGTCGTCATCTGGAGGCCGACGCCGACGAGCTGCCGCTCGCGCGAGCCGGCGACGGTGCGGAAGCGCGCCACATCGTGACTCGAGAGGAGCGTCCACGAGTGCAGGACACCCTCCCACGGCACGCCGGTGCGGAACGCGCGCATCGTCGCGACCGCGTCGCCGCCCGTGTGCGCGGGCAGCCCGACCGGCAGCGACCAGAAGCGGCGGCGCAGATCCTCGGGGAGATCGTCGCGGCGCAGCCACGACCAGACCGGGCGGAGGAACCCGGCGTAGTTCATCGTCCCGTGCCAGCCGCCACCCTGGATGTCCGGACGGAAGTCGTGGCCGTGCTCGGCGATCAGCAGCGCGTCGTCGCGCTCGGCCTCGATCGCCGCCCGGGTCGCGCGCGCGACGGCACGGTTCGCGTCGTAGGCGCCGTACCGGCCCGCCATGTTCGCGACGTCGATCCGCCAGCCGTCGAGTCCCTCGCGCAGCCAGCGCCGCGCGACGACCTCGAGCAGGCGGCGCCGCAGCTCGGGGTTCGCCCAGTCGAACTTCGGCAGGGAGGGGACGTCGAACCAGGCGGCGTAGCCGTGCGGCTGCGACTCGTCGAAGTAGAAGAAGCCGCGCTCGACCGCGGAAGGGAAGTTGCGCGCGCTGCGGAACCACGCGTGACCGGCGCCGCAGTGGTTGAGCGTCAGATCGCCGACGACGCGGATCCCGCGAGCATGCGCCGCGGTGAGGAGCGCGGCGAGCGCCTCGTCGCCGCCGAGCAGCGGATCGACGAAGTCGAAGCTCGACGCGTCGTAGCGGTGCGTGCTGCCGGCCGGGAAGAACGGCGTCAGGTAGATGAGGTTCGCACCGAGGCGCTCGACGTGGTCGAGGCGCTCGCGGATGCCGCCGAGGTCGCCGCCGAACCACTCGCGCTCCGTGTTCGGCCCGCGGCCCTCCGGCAGCGCGTCCCACGGGCGAGGGACGGCCCACTCCGGCGGCTCGACGCCGACCCGGGAGGAGGCGAAGCGGTCGGGGAAGATCTCGTAGGCGACCGACTCGAGGTGCCACGCCGGCCCGCCGGGATCGGTCGAGAGCACGAAGTCGTCGGAGTCCGGGACGTCGTGGGCGGCGACGCCGCCGCCGTTCAGCCAGGCGTAGCCGTCGTCGCCGCGGTCGAGCAGCCAGCGGTAGCGCGTCGTCTCGCCCACGGTGCGAAGGCTCGCCCGCCACCACGTCTCCGTCTCGTCCTCGGCGTCGAGCTCGGCCTCCACGGCGACCGGTTCGCCGTCGCGGACGGTGCGAAGCAGCACCCGCGAGATCCCGGCCGTACGCGGCACGCGCACGCGGACGACAGCCTTGTCGCCCGGCTCGTCCGGCCGCTCGGGGACGTAGAGCACCGAGCCGTCGTGGTGTGGTGTGTCGAGCGGCGCCGCCGTCTCGAGTCCCATGAGGGGATAGTCGCCGATCGCCCGGCTGGAGCGTTCCCGCTCCTACGTCTCCCGACGCAGAGCCACCGCCACGTCGTCGAGGTCGTCGAACGGCTCGAACGGCACGCCTTCGCCGGCGAGCCAGGCGGCGAGGCCGTCGCGGGCGAAGACACGGGCGGCGGCGAGCGCGGCGCAGCGATCGGAGTAGCCGTCGCCGACGTAGGCGAGCGGCCCTTCGGGGAGCGACCGCCGCTTGCAGATGTCGCCGCAGACGGGGCAGGGCTCGGGGTCGCGCCAGAGGACGCGCCAACCGTCCGGGCGAGGGTCGAGCCGGTTCGCCCGCACCTCGAGGCGGACGCCCTCGCGCGCGAGCAGCGGCTCGATCAGCTCGTGGAAGCCGGACGAGAGCACGAGTGGGTCGCGCTCGCGGGCGAGCTCGGCGAAGCCGGGCCGCAGGCGCGCCTCGCGCAGGAGGAAGGCGGCGACCTCGTCGATCGGCGCCGTCACGGTCGCGAACTCGAGCTCCATCACCTCGCGAAACGACAGCTCGCCGGCGGTCAGCGCCCCCTCGACGCGCTGGAAGATCTCGCGGTCGCCGAAC
>DATFMW010000414.1:0-7435 GCA_035266765.1 Gaiellaceae bacterium
GTCGACGAGGAAACGGGCCGCTGCATGCAGCGGCTTTTCACGTTGTGAGAGCGAATCGAGGAGGAGTAAGCCCAACTTGGTGATTTGCCTTTGAGGCCCAGACGCCGACCTGTCGAGCCCGTCCGTCCGAGCAACCGCGACAATACGCGCATCAACGACCGCATCCGGGTTCCCCGTGTGCGGCTGATCGACGCAGACGGCGCGCAACTCGGGATCAAGACCACAGACGAGGCTCGCGAGTACGCCTACGCCAAGAACCTCGACCTCGTCGAGGTCGCCGCCCAGGCGGATCCGCCGGTCGCGCGGATCATGGACTACGGGAAGTACAAGTACGAGCAGGAACAGAAGAAGAAGCAGGCTCGCAAGCACCAGAGCCAGATCCAGATCAAGGAGATCAAGTTTCGCCCGAAGATCGGCGAGCATGACTACAACACCAAGAAGGGTCATGTCGAACGGTTCCTGAACCAGCGTGCGAAGGTCAAGGTCACGATCATGTTCCGAGGGCGGGAGACCACCCATCCGGAGCGGGGTCGCGATCTGCTCCTACGCCTCGCGGAGGAGCTGAAGGAGATCGGCCAGATCGAGTCGCAGCCCCTGCTCGACGGCCGCAACATGGTGATGCTGCTGGGCCCAACGAAGAACGCAGGAGTGCAACGAGATGCCGAAGACGAAGACACAGAGCGCAGCGAAGAAGAGGTTCAAGGTGACGGGAACCGGCAAGATCCTCCGCCGGCCGACGATGCGCAGTCACATTCTGGAGAAGAAGTCGCCCAAGCGTAAGCGCGGGTTCCGCAAGGAGCTGGAGGTCACGGCCGCCGATCGTCGCTCCGTCAAGAAGCTGCTGGGGATCGGCTGATGCCGCGCGTCAAGCGATCCGTCCACGCGCAGAAGAAGCGCCGCAAGGTTCTCGAGCAGGCGAAGGGGTACTGGGGCTACAAGCACTCCCATTACCGCTACGCGAAGGAGCAGGTCGAGCACTCGCTCGCCTACGCCTACCGCGACCGCAAGAACAAGAAGCGGAACTTCCGCCGGCTCTGGATCACGCGCATCAACGCCGCCGCCCGCGCGCACGGTCTCTCGTACAACCAGTTCGTGCACGGGTGCATGAAGGCGGGGATCGAGCTCGACCGGAAGATCCTCGCGGATCTCGCCGTCAGCGATCCCGAGGCGTTCGGGGCGATCGCCGAGCAGGCGAAGGCTGCGCTCCAGACACCGGCCTGATCACCTCACGCGACAACGAGAAGCTCAAGCTCGTCCGCAAGCTCCGTGACCGGCGCTGGCGCGACAAGCTCGGGCTTCTCGTCGTCGAGGGGGAGGATCTCGTCGAAGCGGCGGCCGCGGCGGGGATCGAGCCGGTCGAGCTTCTCGTGGCGGGCGAGGACCTCGCACCCGAGTTGCTCGCCGAGGTGTCGGAGCTCGCGCACCCGTCGCGGGTCGTCGGCGTCTACCGGCGCGACGACCTGCCGCGTGGGACGCGGCCGGTAACGCTCGCCCTCTGGCACGTCGCCGACCCGGGGAACGTCGGCACGCTGCTCCGCTCCGCCGACGCGTTCGGCGCCGGGGTCGCACTCTCACCGGGCTGCGCCGACCCGACCTCGCCCAAGGCGCTCCGCGCCTCGATGGGCGCGATCTTCCGCGTTCCCCTCGCCGAGTTCGAGGAGCCGGCCGGTCTGCGTGTGGCCCTCGTGCCGCGCGGGGGCATGCCGCTCTCGGAGCTCGACGCCGCCGGCGAGGTCGTGCTCGTGCTCGGCGCCGAGCGGGAGGGGCTCCCGGACGAGGTGCTCGCGCGCTGCGCCGAGCGCGCGTCGATCCCGCAGGCGGCGGAGGCGGACTCGCTCAACGTCGCCATGGCCGGCACGGTCGTGCTCTACGAGCTCGCCCGGCGCGCGGGGTAGAGAAAGGGCCCGGGAAAAGCGGCCGGCCCGCTTTCGCGGGCCGGACCAGAGATTCGCCGAGCCGGTTTCGCTTTCGTCCGCCCCGTCCAACCGACCTTCCGCCTCGGGGTTGCCCCCTCTTCGTCCGACCGCTCGGTCGAGGTTTCGACCTACTCACGCCCCGTGCTCGGCGCAAGACAGAACCTAGGGATTCCGCCGGTCCCGATCAAGTGGTGCGCACGAAGATTTTCGCGCAATTTGCGCACTTCATGTTCGGTGGGCGATCCAGACCGAATCCTCGCCGCCGCGGTAGGGCCGCCGGTCGAACCAGCCGTAGCATGCGGTCAGCCCGAAGCCGGCCTCGGCGAGGAGCGCCTGCCAGCGCGCCGGCTCGAGCCACCAGAGCGTCATCGTCGACGCGCGGCCGTCGTCGCGTACCGAGAGCGTCAGCGTCTGCCGCTCGAGATCCCAGTCGGCGCGCTCGAAGATCCCCGGCTCGCGTTCGAGCCAGAGGCCGTGCGTCTCCTCGATGTCCTCGGGCGAGGGGGCGAACACGTCGAAGACGAGCCGGCCGCCGGGCCGCAGGAGCCCGTGCGCGGCGCGCAGCGCCTCGAGCCGCTCCTGGTCGGAGGAGAGATGGAGGTAGGCCCGGAACGGGCACGTGACGAGCAGGACGCGCTCGTCCACCGGCGGATGGCGCAGGTCGCCGAGGCGTAGGTCGAGCAGCTCGGCGACACCGGCCTCGCGGGCGCGCTCCGCGCACACGTCGAGCATGCCCTGCGAGGAATCGACGCCGATCACGTGGACGCCGGCCAGCGCCGTCGGGATCGCGATCCGACCGGTGCCGACGCCGAGCTCGACGACGAGCCCATCCGAGTCGAGCGCTTCGTCGACGTAGAAGGAGACGTCCTCGATCACGCTGGAGCTCCAGGGGTCGTAGAGGCGCGCGATCGGGTCGTAGGCGGACACGTGCGTAAGTGTGCGGCCCGGGTCGGCCGCCCCGCTCAGGCGCGGTTCGGGCCGGCAGAACGGAATCGACGGTAGAGCGGTCGGATACAGTCGCCGCCGTGGATGCGAAGGCAATCCAGGACGAAGGGGTCACCGCCGCCGGTGCGGCCGGCTCGCTCGCCGAGCTCGACGACGTGCGCATCCGCTTCCTCGGGCGCAAGAGCGCGTTGAAGCTCGCGCTGCGCGAGGTGCGCGATCGCGAGACCGGCATGGCGCTGAACGCCGCGCGCGAGGCGATCGAGCAGGCGGTCGCGGCGGCCCAGGCCGAGCTCGAGCGGGCGGAGCTCGACGCGCGCCTCGCCACCGAGCGGGCCGACGTGACGCTGCCGGCCCGGCTGCTCGGCCCGCCGCGGCTGCGGTCCCGCGGCTCGCTGCATCCGTCCACGCTCGTCCGCCGCGACGTCGAGGACATCTTCCTCGGTCTCGGCTACGAGATCGTCGACGGCCGCGAGGTCGAGACGACCCGGTACAACTTCGACGCCCTCGGCTTCCCCGAATGGCATCCGGCCCGCTCGCCGCGCGCCTCCCTGTTCCTCGACGAGCAGACCGTGCTCCGCACGGAGACCTCGCCCGCGCAGATCCACAAGCTCGAGACGGAGCGGCCGCCGATCTACATGGTCTCGATCGGGCGTGTCTACCGGCGCGACACGATCGACGCCACGCACTACCCGATCTTCCACCAGTTCGAGGGGCTCGCCGTCGACAAGGGCATCACGATGGCCGACCTCAAGGGGACGCTTCTCTACGTGATGCGGCAGCTGTACGGGCCCGAGCGCGACGTGCGCTTCCGGACGCACTACTTCCCGTTCACCGAGCCGTCGATGGAGCCCGACGTCTCCTGCCCCGAGTGCGGCGGCGAGGGCTGCCGGATGTGCAAGCACTCGGGCTGGATCGAGATGGGCGGCTCCGGCATGGTCGACCCGTACCTGTACGAGTTCGTCGGCTGGGGCCCCGAGGAGTACACCGGCTTCGCGTTCGGGATGGGCATCGAGCGGACCGCGCAGCTGCGCTACGGCATCAACGGCATCCGCCCGTTCTGGGAGAACGACCTCCGCTTCCTGAGGCAGTTTTAAGGTGGTCGCCTCACTCGCAGCTCGCACTCTCGGATCGCCTGCGAAGCGGCGCATGGCGGCGCCCTCGGTCGCGCCCGTAGCCTCCGGCTACGAACGCTCCCTGCGTCCTTGCCCTGCTTGCTTCTCGACGCCCGAGGGCACGATCTGCTCCCGAGGAGACCACTGATGCGCGTCCCGCTCAGCTGGCTCCGCGAGTACGTGCGCGTCGACGCGACCGCGCAGCAGATGGCCGACGCGCTCTCGATCTCGACCGCCGAGGTGAACGACGTCGAGCGGGTCGGCGTGCCCGGCGACCTGTCGCTGTTCCGCGTCGGTCACGTGCTCGAGGCGGAGAAGCACCCGAACGCCGACCGGCTCCAGCTGACGAAGGTGGACGTGGGGGAGGACCGCCCGTACTCGATCGTCTGCGGCGCCTGGAACTTCGGCGCCGGGGCGAAGGTCGCGGTCGCGCTGCCGGGCGCGACGCTCCCGAACGGGCTGACGCTGGAACGGCGCAAGCTCCGCGGCGAGGTGTCGGAGGGGATGATCCTCGCCGAGGACGAGGTCGACCTCGGCGCCGACCACAGCGGGATCATGGTGCTCGACGACGCGCTCGAGCCGGGGACGCCGCTCGCCGACGTCCTGCCGCTCGTCGAGGAGGTGCTCGACCTCGAGCCGACGGGAAACCGGTCCGATCTCTTCTCCGTCTACGGTGTCGCGCGCGAGGTCGCCGCGCTGCTCGGCGGCGAGCTGCTGCCGCTGCTCGGGAGCGAGCCCGAGCGCTCCGGCGACGAACCGGTGGCCGTCCGGATCGACGACCTCGAACGCTGTCCGCGCTACATCGGCCGGAGCCTGCGCGACGTGCGGATCGGCCCGTCGCCCGTCTGGCTGAAGGCGCGGCTTCGCGCCGCCGGCGTCCGCTCGATCTCGAACGTCGTCGACGTGACGAACTACGTGATGCTCGCGCTCGGCAGTCCGCTGCACGCGTTCGACCTCGAGACGCTCCAGGGCGGTGTGATCGTCCGTCGTGCCCGGGCGGGGGAGGAGATCCGCACGCTTGATGGGACGCTGCGGACGCTCATACCGGACGATCTCGTGATCGCCGACGAAGAGCGTGCCATCGCGCTCGCCGGGATCATGGGCGGCGAGGAGACCGAAGTCTCCGAGGCGACGACGTCCGTCCTGCTCGAGGCGGCGAACTTCGAGCCGGTCGGCATTCTGCGCAGCTCTGAGCGGCATGCGCTGCGCAGCGAGGCGTCGAACCGGTGGGAGAAGGGGGTCGACCCGCACGTGGCCGGGCCGGCGGCCACGCTTGCGACGCAGCTGATCGTCGAGCTCGCGGGTGCGCGCTGGACGGGCGAGACCGACGCCCGCGGCGAGCTGCCGCCGCGCGCCTCGATCCGGCTGCGGCCGGAGCGGACGAACGCCGTGACCGGGCTCGAGGTGCCGGCCGAGCGGCAGACGGAGATCCTCGCCCGAGTCGGCTTCGACCGGGACGGCGACGGCTTTCTCGTCCCGACCTGGCGCGCCCGCGACGTCACGCGCGAGATCGACCTCGTCGAGGAGGTCGCGCGGTTCACGCTCCCGGAGATCCCGTTCACGCTGCCGCGGCGCGACGCGATGTTCGGGCGGCTCACGCGGCCGCAGCGCGTCCGCCGGCTCGTCGAGGACGTCCTCGTCGGGGCCGGGTACTCCGAGGTCTACACGCCGACGTTCGTCGCCGAGGGCGACCTGCGCCTGCCCGAGCCGCTCTCCGCCGAGGCGGCGGCGCTGCGGACCGTGCTCTACGCCTCCTTGCTCGAGCCGGCAGGCAGGAACGCCGCTGCGGGCGCACCCGACGTCGCGCTCTTCGAGGTCGCCCGCGTCTACCGGGGCACCGGGGGTGCGCTGCCGGAGGAGCACTGGCACGTTGCAGGGATCGCGCAGGGCGGCCTCGCCGAGGCGAAGTGGGCCGTCGAGCAGGTGTACGCAGCGCTCGGAGTCGACGCGGCGTTCGAGCGGGCGACGGAGCCGTTCCTCCATCCGGGCAAGTCGGCGCGGACGGCCGAGGGCTGGCTCGGTGAGCTGCACCCGTCGTTCCTCGAGGGGACGTGGGGCGTCTTCGAGCTCGACCTCGACGCGCTCGCCGTGGCGGCGCCGCAGGCCGCTGCCTTCGAGGAGGTGAGCGCGTATCCGGAGGTGCGGCAGGACCTCGCGTTCGTGGTCGACGAGGACGTACCCTCGGCCGAGCTCGTGGCCGTTGTCCGCGGCGCCGGCGGGCCGGAGCTGCGCGAGGTGGCGGTCTTCGACGAGTACCGGGGCGAGCAGATCGGCGCGGGCAAGCGCTCGCTGGCGTTCCGCGTCGTGTTCGGCTCGCACGAGCGGACGCTCACCGACGAGGACGTCGCGCCGCTGCGGAGCGCGATCGTCGCGGCGCTCGGCGAGCGGTTCGGCGCCGTGCTGCGCGCCTAGATGGCTGATGCCACGATCGCGCGCGTCCGGCTGCGCGTTCTGGCACGCCTGGGCCGCTTCGGCCCGCCTGCGGCCGGCGGAGCCGGCCTCCGCCAGGCCGGTGCTTCGCCCCGTCGACCACTCGCCGCTGCCACCAGCAGCGGCGAGTGCCCGCCGTGGCGCCCCAGACGCGCCAGCCCACGCCCCGGGACAGGCGATCTCGTGGCATCAACCATCTAGCCGCAGGCCCCGACGGCCGCATGGGCCCGTATATTCATGCTTGACCAATGCGACCGGCAGCAGCAATACCGATCGGGAAGCAGGAGCGGCACAAGCTGATGCTCGGCCTCGTGGGGCGCAAGCGCATCGGGACGCAGCACGAGCTGGCTGCGGCGCTCGAGGCGCTGGGGTGCAAGGTCACTCAGGCGACGATCTCCCGCGACATCCGCGAGCTCGGGCTCGAGAAGACACACGACCTGCTCGGCCGGCCGCGGTACGAGCCGCCGGCGGAGGGGCGTCCAGGGCGGCGGACGCCTGCCGAGGCGTTCGACGCCGTACTCACACAGTTCGGGCGGAGCGCGACGGCGGCGCAGAATCTGGTGGTGCTGAGCTCGGAGCTCGGGTCGGCGCCTGCGATCGCCCGAGCGCTCGATCGCGTGTCCCATCCGCTCGTGGTCGGGACGCTCGCGGGCGACGACACGTGTCTTGTGATCGCCGCCGACGCGAAGGCCGCGCGGGCGCTCGCCGCCGAGCTCGGCCGCGCGATTCGCTGAGCCGCGCGTCCGGCTGTCCCGGACATGTCCCGGTCTCTGAGGACCGGCGGTGGGAACCGCTGCGCGGATACGGCGTTAAGCAGGGAAATCCGCCGAGGCTCGTCCCTTCGGGACACGGCCCGGTCTCTGAGGACCGTGACGAGCGTGTCAGGCGACGGGCGGGCGGCGGTCGGCCCACGGGCGGGCCTGCTCGAGCTGCGCGGCCAGGCGGATCAGGGTCGCCTCTCCGAACGGAGCGCCGATGAAATGCACGCCGATGGGCAGGCCGCGCCCGCTCCAGTGGAGTGGCAGCGACATC
>DATFMW010000415.1:0-10973 GCA_035266765.1 Gaiellaceae bacterium
GGCTTGACGATCCGCACGCGTGCCCGCTCGGCGCCGAACCGGCGCAGCAGCTCGTCCGCGACGGCGGTCGCAAGCGCCTCGAGCAGCGCGTACGTGTGCGCGTCGGAGACCTCGCGCACCGTCTGCGCGACCTCCGTGTAGTCGACAGCGTCCTCGAGCCGGTCCGAGTCGCCGCGCGTCCCGACCTTGAGGTCCACGTCGAAGAGGAAGTCCTGCCCATGCTCCCGCTCCTCGGGATAGACGCCGTGGCGCCCGAACACGCGCAGCTCTCGGAGCTCGACGGTGATCACGGGACGAGCACCGCGCGGGCCACCGCGAGCGCCTCGACGTGCTCGCGGACGTCGTGGACGCGGAGGATCGAGGCGCCGCGCTCGTAGCAGGCGACGGCGGCGGCAACGCTCGCGGCGACGGAGCCGGTCGTCGCCTCCGGGTCGCCGGCGACGCGGCCGAGCGAGCGCTTGCGCGAGAACCCGATCAGGATCGGGCGGCCGAGCGCGAGCAGCACGTCGAGGCGCCGGACGAGCTCGAAGTTGTGCGCGGCGGTCTTGCCGAAGCCGATTCCCGGGTCGAGGCAGATCCGTTCCTCCGGGACGCCCTGGGCGACGGCGAACGCGAGCCGCTCCTCGAGAAACGCGGCGACCTCACCGGCGACGTCGGCGTAGCGCGGCGCGTCCTGCATCGTCCGCGGCGCGCCCTGCATGTGCATGAGGCACAGGTATGCGCCGACGTCGGCGACGACGCCCGCGAGCCCTGGGTCGGCGCGGAGCGCAGTGACGTCGTTGACGAGGACCGCGCCGAGCTCGAGCGCGCGGCGCGCCACGGTCGCCTTCGTCGTGTCGATCGAGACGGGGAGCTCGCCCGCGATCCGCTCGAGGACGGGCACGACGCGCCGAAGCTCCTCGTCGACGGAGACGCCCTCCGAGCCGGGCCGCGTCGACTCGCCGCCGACGTCGACGAGTGCGGCGCCCTCGGCCGCCATGCGCCGGGCGGCCGCGACGGCGACGTTCGGGTCGAGGTGGATGCCGCCATCGGAGAACGAGTCCGGCGTGACGTTGACGATTCCCATCACCGCGGGCGCCGGGAGGCGCTGCTCGATCGCGATCACCGCGACAGCTTACGGCCGTCGGAAAGCCGTGACGCTCTCGTCACGGTCCTCAGAGACCGGGCCATGTCCGCAGTAGACGGTTCCCGCGGAGAAGTTGCTGCAGAAGGCCGCCTCTCGCCAACGTCGCCTCGTAACCTGCCTCAGAGGCCAGGACGTGGCTCGTCGAGACGCGTGTCCCGTGCGGGCACGTCCGGAACGGCCTCGGTACGGCCGGACGTCTGGACGAGCCAGAGGCCGACGAAGACGATCGCGCCTCCAAGCGCGAGCAGCGGCCGCAGCCGCTCGCCGAGCACGAGCACCGACGAGAGGACGCCGAAGACCGGCACGAGCAACGCGAACGACGCCGCCCGAGAGGCTCCGATCACGCGCACCCCCTCGTAGAACAGGACGAACCCGAGCACGGTGCCGGCGAGCGACAGATACGCGATCGACCCCCACGCCTGTACCGGCGCCGCGGCGAGGCTGCGCCAGCCGCCGCCGAGGAACGAGACCGGCAGGAGCAGGAGCGCGCCGACCCCGGTCGCGTAGATGTTCGCGTTCACCGAGCCGAACCGGGCGATCGCGGAACGGCCCGCGAGCGTGTACGTGGACCACGAGACGGCGGCGCCGACGAACAGCCCGTCGCCGGCGAGCCGTCCGGAGCCGACGCCGCCGACCGGGTCGGCGACCACGACGACACCCGCGACGGCGACGACAAGTCCGAGGGCAGTGCGGCGCGAGAGCCGCTCGCCGAGGACGGGCCACGCGAGCAGCGTCGTCACGACCGGGATCAGCCCCGGCACGAGCACCGCCCCGTCCGTCGCCGGTGCATGTCGGACGCCGTAGAGGAAGAAGAGGTTGTACGCGAAGACGACGGTGAACCCGAGCACGGCGACGAGCGGCAGGTCGCGCCGCCTCGGCCGCGGCACCGGCCTCCCCGACAGCCGAGCCCACACCCACAGGAGCGCCGCGGCGGACGCGAACCGGCACACCGCGGCGGTCGCGGGCTCCACGTGCTCCGCCGCGACCTTCCCGGCCGGCCACGTTCCGCCGAAGCTGACCATGGTGACGAGCAGCGCGAGGTACGCGCCCCTGCGCTCGCCGCCGAACACGGAGGCGGCCTAGCTCTGGGCGGGGTCGGGCGGCGGCTGCATCGCCGAGCCGGGCAGCGGGAACGGGCGCGGGCGCGGCTGGCGCTCGCGCTTCGGCTCCTCGTGCGGCACGGGCGGCTCGGCGGCCGGCACCTCTTCCGGGAACACCGTCGCCTCGTCCTCGCCGGCGAGCAGGCGCTCGAACTGATCCCTGTCGATCGTCTCGCGCTCGATCAGGATCGCCGAGATCTTGTGCAGGTCGTCCATGTGCTCGCGGAGCACGTGGAGGGCGAGCTCGTGCGACTCCTCGATCACGCGGCGGATCTCGTCGTCGATCTCGCGTGCGATCTCCTCGGAGTAGTCGGCCTCGGCGCCGTAGTCGCGGCCGAGAAACGGCTGGTCATGGCCGCGGCCGAGCACGCGCGGGCCGAGCTTCTCGCTCATGCCGAACTTCATGATCATCGACTTCGACGTCGCCGTGACCTTCTCGAGGTCGTTCGCGGCGCCGGTCGTGACCTCGTGGAAGACGATCTCCTCCGCCGCGCGCCCGCCGAGCGTCATCGCCATCTGATGCATGAGCGCCGTGCGCGTCGTCAGGTAGCGGTCTTCGGTCGGCAGCGAGATCGTCAGGCCGAGCGCCTGCCCGCGCGACACGATCGTGATCTTGTGCACCGGGTCGGTGTGCTCGAGGAAATGGCCGACGAGCGCGTGGCCCATCTCGTGGTAGGCGGTGATCTTGCGCTCGTGCTCGGAGAGCAGCCGTGCCTTCTTCTCCGGTCCGGCGACGACGCGCATGATCCCCTCCTCCAGCTCGTCCTGCTCGATGATCTTCTTGCCGCGGCGGGCGGCCAGCAGCGCGGCCTCGTTGACGAGGTTCGCGAGGTCGGCGCCGGTGAAGCCCGGGGTGCCGGCCGCAAGCGTGCTGAGGTCGATCTCGGGTGCGAGCGGCTTGCCCTTCGTGTGCACCTCGAGGATCTTCTGGCGGCCGACGCGGTCGGGCCGGTCGACGACGATCTGGCGATCGAAGCGGCCGGGGCGCAGCAGCGCCGGATCGAGGATGTCCGGCCGGTTCGTGGCGGCGATCAGGATGATGTTGTCCTTCATCTCGAAGCCGTCCATCTCGACGAGCAGCTGGTTCAACGTCTGCTCGCGCTCGTCGTGGCCGCCGCCGAGGCCGGCGCCGCGGTGGCGACCGACCGCGTCGATCTCGTCCATGAAGACGATGCACGGCGCCGCCTGCTTCGCCTGCTCGAACAGGTCGCGGACGCGGCTCGCGCCGACGCCGACGAACATCTCGACGAAGTCCGAGCCGGAGATGGAGAAGAACGGCACGCCCGCCTCGCCGGCGACGGCGCGCGCGAGCAGCGTCTTACCGGTGCCGGGAGGCCCGTAGAGCAGGACGCCCTTCGGGATCCGCGCCCCGAGCGCCTGGAACTTCTTCGGGTTCTCGAGGAACTCCTTGATCTCCTGGAGCTCCTCGACCGCCTCGTCCACGCCGGCGACGTCCTTGAAGCCGATCTTCGGCGCGTCCGGGGTCATCCGCTTCGCGCGCGACTTGCCGAAGCTCATCACCTTCGAGCCGCCGCCCTGCACCTGGTTCATCAGGAAGATCCAGAACCCGAACAGGAGGACGAACGGGAGCAGGCTCGTGAGGATCGACCACCACGGCGACGAGCCGACGCCCTTCGAGTCGTACGTGAGGTTCGGCGCCGCCCCGGTCGCGACCGCGTCCTGGAGCTGCTGCTGGAACGCGTGCTCGTCCTGGTTCGACGCGTAGTTGACGACGATCTTCTTGCCGTTGGTCAGGGTCGCGTCGATCTCCTGCTTCGTCGGCACGAACGTGACCGTGTCGATCTGCTTGGGCGACTGCTGGACCATCTGGACCAGCTGCGAGTACGTGGCTTTCTCCTGCTTCGTCCCATGGCTGCCAAGCGTCTGGAGAGCAAGCCAGACGAGCGCCGCGATGATGATCAGCGGGAAGAGCGCGCTACGGAAGAAACGGTTCACAGGACTCGCGAGCCAGGGTACCAGCCAAGTACGCCGGCGAACCCGAAATCCGGACGTCGGGTTTGCAGGCGGACGTCGGGTTCACAAGCCTTCGGGGACGAGCGCGGGATCGAGGACGCCCACGTAGGGGAGGTTCCGGTAGCGCTCCGCGAAGTCGAGCCCGTAGCCGATCACGAAGCGGTTCGGGATCTCGAAGCCCGTGTAGCGTACGGGGACGTCGATCTCGCGCCGCTCCGGCTTCGTGAGGAGCGCGCAGACCTCGAGGCTGGCGGGCCCGCGGGCCTCGAGGTTCCGGATCAGGTAGGAGAGCGTGAGCCCGGAGTCGATGATGTCCTCGACGACGAGGACGTCTCGGCCCTCGATGTTGATGTCGAGGTCCTTGAGGATCCGCACGACCCCGGAGGAGTCGGTCGAGGCACCGTAGCTCGAGATCGCCATGAAGTCGATCTCGCACGGGATGGTGAGGCTCCGCATCAGGTCGGCGAGGAAGAAGACGGCACCCTTGAGGACGCCGACGAGCAGGAGGTCGCGGCCGTCGTACTCGGCGGAGATCGCCTCGCCGAGCTCCACGACCCGCCGCTGCAGCGTGTCCTCGTCGATCAGGACCTCGCCCACCGCCCGCTGCAGCTCGGCGGCGCTCACGCGTGTCCCCTTTCCGCTCCGGCGCCGGCGCAGCCGACACCTCCGCTCCTCTGCAGCTGCGTCGAGTCGCCGACGCCTGACGCCGCTGGCGGCAGGATCCAGCGCCGCCCGAGGAACGCGCGTCTCATGTCTCTCCCCCCCGCGTCACGTCGACCCCCGGCGCGTCGACGATCCCTGGCACGGCCACGACGACGTCGCCGCGGACGACCAGCGGCCACGCCTCGCGCTCGGAACGGGGGATCTTCGCGTCGACGAACACGTCCTGGATCTTGCGTCGGCGCCCCGCGAGCCGGTCGCCGGGCCGCCACCCGCGCACTCTAAGCCCTGGAAGCTTCGAGCGGATTCTCCACTCGCCCCAGCGCACCTCGCCGTCGAGGTCGACGGGGCCGTGCTCGAGCCAGAGCCGGTCGTACTCGCGAACCGCCTGGAGCCCGCCGCCGAGGTCGACGCGGCGCGAGCCGGCGGGGGCGGCGAGGAGCTCGGCGAGCGCCGGCGGCAGCGTCTCGCGCGTGTCGAGCGCGCGCAGGAGGTTCTCGTCGGCGGCCGGGTGGAGCCGGCGGAGCAGCGGCAGGATCTCGTCGCGGATCAGGCCTCGCTTCGTGTCGGCGTTCGAGGCGTCGACGCGGAAGGCGAGGCCCTCGGCGCGGCAGTACGCCTCGGCCTCGGCACGCCAGACGGGCAGGAGCGGGTGGACGACGCCGTCGTCGCGCCGCGGCGCCATCCCGGTCGGCGCGCCGCGCGAGACGAGCCGGTAGAGGATCGTCTCGACCTGGTCGGAGGCGGTGTGACCCGTGGCGCGCAGCCGGTCGTGCGCGACCGAGTAGCGCTGGTCGCGCAGCGCCGCCTCGCCGAGGCCGTTCCCGTCGAGCTCGACCACCTCCGCGCCGAGCGCGGTCGCGCAGAGGCGCGCGTCCTCCTCGGAGTCGGCCCCGCGCAGGCGATGGTTCACGTGGAGCGCCGAGACCTCGTAGCCGAGCCCGCCGAGCACGTGCCAGAGGCAGGTCGAGTCGGCGCCGCCCGAGACGAGGCAGCAGACGGCGCCGCCCGGGTCGATCAGCCCGTGCGCCCGAACGTGCTCCTCGACCCGTGCGCGCAGCGCGTCGGTGTCCACACCCCGATTCTGCCCTGCGCGCGAGACGGGGGCTACAGCAGCTCGTGCCGTCGCGGCATCCGCCCGGGGATGCGGGACGACTCGACCGGCGGCGGCCCCGGCGGGCGGCGGCGACCGAGCCACGACGCGAGCTCGAGCGCGAGCCAGCGACCGATCCAGGCGGCAGCGGCGAGCCGGAGCAAGCCCCTCACCACGTGGGCGCCTCCCGCCAGCGGTCGAGCACCGCGAGCGCGGCGGCGAGCTCGTCCGCGGCGACGGGATACGGCTCCGCGTACGCGACCGTCCGGTCCATGCGGGCTGCAGGCGGCGTGCCCTCGCGGGCGGCGAGGAGATACGCGATCGCGAGCGCATGGGCCACGACGAGGATCGAGCCCTCCGGCCGGGCGAGGAGGGCGCGGCACGCGGCGGCGTAGCGATCGACGATCGCACGGCGGCTCTCGCCGCCGCCCGGCGCCGGCTCGCCCGAGCCGGCCGCCCAGGCCCAGGCGCGGTACTCGTCGAGGTGGCAGCCCTCGAAGCGGCCGGCGCCCGGATCGCCGAGCCCGGGCTCCTCCTCCACCGGCACGACGCGGCCGGCGAGCGCGAGCGCGGCGGTCGCGCGCGTGCGCGGGAACGCCGTGACGACGCAGAGATCGAGCGGCTCGGCGGCGAGCGTGCGACCGAGCGCGCGCGCCTGCTCCTCGCCGGCGGGCGTGAGTCCAACCCCGGCGGCCGGGTCGCCGTTCACGAGCCCGTGCGCGCTCGCCGTCGACTCGCCGTGCCGCGCGAGGATCAGCCGCTCCATCTCGCGTAGCGTAGGGGGAACCTACGGTTCCCTCTCTCCTTCGGCGTGGAGTTGCGGAGCGGTCGCGGGGCTGCGGCGAGAGCGGGGTCTCGCCTCCACCCCGGAAACCGCGCTCGCGCAAGAGCGGGTGCGCAGGGATCGTTGTGCCGGCGCGGCCGGTCGTGCCTGCGACAGGACAGACCGCTGCTTCGGCCGCTCCGTGGCTCGCAACGGTCCAGGCCTCGGGCTGACGCAGCCGCAGGCACGTTAGCCCGAGGCGAACGAGCGGGTACGCCCGGCCCTCCGGGCCGCGCGCGACCGCGCCGGGGCAGACAGACCGTCCACATCGCCCTTGGTGGATCGGCCCATGGTCCGCGAAGGGGCGACCGCGCTCGCCCCGCAGCGCCACCCCGCTCCCGCCACGCACGCCTAGCCCGCTCGAGTCGCGAAGCAACTCGAGCGGCCCTCAGAAGACGAGGCTGCGGTACGTGATCGACCGGGTCATCCCGATCGAGTCGTAGAGCCGCAGCGCCGGTGCGTTCTCCGGGCGGACGAAGAGGCAGACGATCGGCGTCTTCGCAAGCAGCTGCCGGCACAGGTCGCGCATCGCCCGTTGCGCGTGACCCCGCCTACGGGCACCGGGGTCGACCCACACCTGCTGGAGCTGCACCGCCGCGGGCGTCCAGGCAGACGCCTCCGCCTTGAACAGGATCACCCCGTCCTCGAGCCACACCCACGACCGGCCCTCGTCGATCTGGGCGCGCGTGCGCCAGCGGAAGCCCTCCGGGTCGCGGCGCATCGGGTCGATCCCGATCTCCTCGTAGTGCGCCGCCGCGGACGCCGGGACGAGCAGCGCGAGATCCTCGGGCGTCGCGGCGCGCAGCCCGGTCCCGCCCGGCTCCGGCGGCTCGGCGAGCTCGTACACCGGCTGGCCGGGACGATCGTCGCGCGGCTGCGGGAACCGCCCGCAGGCCTCCGCCCACAGGTCGGAGACCGCCTGCTCCTCGCCGATGATCATCCGCGCCTGCCCGTGCGCCGCCGCCCGCGCGAACCGGCCGCAGCCCGCGCCGGACGGGACGACGTTCGCGCCGACGTGGCAGAGCGCCTCGAGCCGGCCGCCGTCCCGCTCGAAGGCCGAGAAGCGGCCGAGCCCGCGCCGGGCGATGTCCTCCAGGAACACGCGCTCCACCGGCTCCTCGGCGCAGAAGGCGAGCACCTGGTCGAGGCTCGGGACGACGGGACGCACGGTACGCATCGCCGGATCATTCCATCGCGCGGACGGATAGGGTTGCCGCCATGCCCATCCACCTTCGCGCCGAGCCCGGCGCCTACGCCGACGCCGTCCTCCTCCCGGGCGACCCCTTGCGGGCCCGCTACATCGCGGAGACCTATCTCGACGAGGTGACCCAGGTGAACGAGGAGCGCGGGCTGCTCGGGTACACGGGCACGTTCGAGGGCAAGCCGGTCTCCGTCCAGGGGACGGGCATGGGCTGCCCGGGAGCGACGATCGTCTTCGAGGAGCTGATCCAGCTCGGCTGCACGAAGCTGATGCGGGTCGGCACGTGCGGCGGCCTGCAGCCGCACCACGCGCTCGGCGACCTGATCGTCGCGCTCACCGCCGTTCCCGCCGACTCGACGGCGATGCACCTCGTCGGGAACGAGCCGCACTGCCCGACCGCGTCCTGGGAGATGATCCACGGCGCCGTCCACGCGGCGAAGGAGATCGGCCAGCCGATGCACGTCGGCCCGATCGTCTCGAGCGACGTCTTCTACAACCCGGACGGCGGCCAGTACGAGCGCTGGTCGGCCCGCGGCGTGCTCGCTGTCGAGATGGAGGCCTCCGCCCTCTTCACCGTCGCCGCGCTCGGCGGGATCGGCAAGGTCCAGGGCGTCCAGGCGGGCTGCCTGCTGACCGTGTCGGACATCGTCGTCGAGGGCGTCTTCACCCGGATCAGCGACGAGGAGCTGCGCGCAGCCGTCGACCGCATGACCCGCGTCGCGCTCGCCACCGTGACCGCCGACAGCGGCCACGGTGGCTAGAAAGCCCTACGAGCGCCGCATCTAGTGCGGCGTCTCCCAGCGTTGCACCGGGAACCGGCGTCTCTCGACGCCGCACGAACCGGCCGCTCCGCGGCCGGGATGGCCTTCGGCTTTCGCGTGTCCTCGACCCGCGCCGCCCGCTCTCCGTCAGCCGCCCCGCAGTGGCCCTCACCGTCAAAAGCGACAACCATCCGGCCGCGAAGCGGCCGCACGTGCGGCCTCCAACGATCCGCGCTTCCGGTCGAACGGTACGAGAGGCCGCACTAGTCTTCGCGCGTGAGCGCGAAGACGGTCTTCCTCGTCAACCCGGCCTCCGACAACGGAGTCACCGGAACGCGCTGGCCGGAGCTGGCGAACCGTGCCGCGCACCTCGGACTCGAGGGCGAGACGCTCTTCTCGGAACGGCCGGGGCACCTGATCGACCTGGCCGAGCGGGCGGCGCGCGAGGGCGCCGGACTCGTCGTCGCGGTCGGCGGCGACGGCACGCTGAACGAGGTCGCGAACGGGCTCGTCCGCGCCGGCGGAGACACCGAGCTGGCGACGATCCCGATCGGGACGGGCATGGACTTCGTCCGCACGTACCGGATCCCGAGCCGCTTCGAGGACGCGGTCGTCGTCGCGCGCGACGGGACGCCGCGGACGATCGACGTCGGCCGCGTCTCCTACCACGCCTGGGACGGGAGCGACGCCGAGCGCTGCCTCGCAAACGTCGGCAGCGTCGGGATGAGCGCCGCGGTCGCGCAGCGCGCGAACGGGATGTCGAAGACGCTCGGCGGCCGCGCGACGTTCTTCTACGCGCTCGTGCGCGTCTTCCTCGAATGGCAGAACACGGTGGTCACGGTCGAGCTCGAGGGCGGCGAGCGCCGGGAGGCACTGATGCACGACGTGATCGTCGCGAACGGTCAGTACCACGGCGGCGCGATGCGGCTCGCGCCCGAAGCGCGCCCCGACGACGGCCTCTTCGACGTCGTCGTGATCGGCGACATCACGAAGCGCGACTTCGTCACCACCTCGCCGAAGATCTACCGCGGCACGTACCTCAAGCACCCGAAGGTCGAGCTGCTGCGCTCGCGGACGGTCTCCGTCGACGCGGACGAGCACCTGCCGATCGAGCTCGACGGCGAGCAGGTCGGGACGACGCCGGCCCGCTTCGAGATCGTGCCGGGCGCGTTGCGCGTCCGCGTGCCCGCCGCATGAGGCGCGCGACCGCCGGCACGGCACTCGCCGCCGCCTACGCCACGCTCGCCGGGCTCGTCGCCGCCGGGACGCTTTCCCACGCCGACCAGTGGGCGATCGACCACCTGATGCCGGGCGGCTCGGACTCGAGCTCGAAGGAGACGTTCGCGGATGCCGTGATCCCGCTCGTACACACCCACTGGCGCGATCCGCTGGACGCGGTCGCGAGCCTCGTCACCCTGCCGGGGCAGGTCGTCGTCTCGGGTCTGCTCGTCGGCGTCGCGGCACTTCTCCTCCTCGCCCGCGGCCGCCGCGAGGCCGCGCTCGTGTGGCCCGCGACCTGGTTCGCCGCGACGGCGATCGAGGTGCTCTGCAAGAGCACGCTCGCGCGGCCGGCGCTCTACCGCCACGGCCATCACCTCGTCGGCTACGACGCGTCGTGGCCGAGCGGCCACACGCTCCGGGTGCTGATCGTCGCCGCGACGTTCGCTGCGGTGTGGCCGCGCGCGAGGGCAGCGCTCGCCCTCTGGGCAGCCGCCGCGCTGCCGCTGCTCGTGGCGAGCGGCGCGCACACGCCGTCCGACGTCGCCGGCGGGCTGCTGCTCGTCGCGCTGCTCCTGCTCGCCGCCGGCGCGGCGGAACGCTCAGCTCTTCTTCGCCGTGCTCTTCGAGGCGGCCCGGCCGCCGCTGCTGCTGCGCCGCGCCGGCCCTGACGAGGCACCGCCGCTCTTCTGCAGCCGGTCGACCTTCCGCTCGAGCGCGGCGAGCCGCTTCTCGAGCGCCTCGATCCCGCGCACGCGGCGCTGCAGCTCGTCGACGCGATCCCGCATCGTCGTCAGCGTCCCCAGCATCCGGTCGGCTCCGGGCGCCTCGCCCAGCCGCTGGATCGCCTCCTCGCTCAGATCGGCCAGGCGGCCCAGCAGGTCCTGTCTGCGCGCTCCCGCCATCGTTCCTCCTCGGTCGCTCCACCCGGACGATACCCGGACGGGCCGCAACATCCTCGCGCACGTTGCGGTACGGAGTTGATTCGGTAAAAGGATGTCGAAATCACCCTTCCGC
>DATFMW010000416.1:0-7852 GCA_035266765.1 Gaiellaceae bacterium
GCGGCAGCGCCGCCAGGAGCCCCCAGGCCGAGTCGCCCGTGGCGATCGCGACCGTTAGCCCGACCGGCGCGAGGCTCCCGTCGATGAAGAGCGAGATCCGCATCGACTGGGCGTGCTCGCGCCACGGCACCCGCCACGCGAACCGCGACCACGCTCCGCCCACGACGAAGTCGCCTGCGAATTGCGCCGCGAGCGCGGCGGCATAGAGCGGCAGCCGGCTCCAGCCCGCGGGAGCGTCCCCGGCGAGTGCGATCACGACCGCCGGCCCGAGTGCGTAGGAGGCATTGAAGAGGGCCACCGGCAGGTGGCTCGGCTGGAGCTTCCCGCGCACGAGCGAGGGCAGGTGCCTGACGAGGAACGCGGCGGCGACGACGAGCGGCACGACGCGGGGAGGCAACACGAAGAGCATCGGGACGAGCACGAGCTCGGCGGCGTGGACGAACCCGTTCCCGACCTCGAACTCGACGCTGCTGACGAGCGCGAGGACGACGAGCGCGACGAGCGCGACGAGCGGGCTGAACGCCCGCACGGGCGGCAGCATGACGGCCGCGCAGATCGCCGCGGTGAGGAAGACGGACGCGAAGCCGAGCGCAAGTATCCCGTCGCGGCCGGCCAGGGCGCTCCGCATGCGCGTGCGGGCGCGGTCGATGAGCTCGGCCTCGAGCTCGTCGGCGAGGCTCGGCAGGACTGCGTGTGCTTCCACTGCTCCCACCGGACGGATCAATCGGCGCCGCGCGCACGGGGTTGACCGAAGGCATCACAGGTCGTCCGTTTCCGTGGCACATCGTCCCCCCGCGGAGGGAGAGACCCCTTCCGGAGACGCGACGAGGGGGAGCCTTCCGGCTCCCCCTCGTCCGACGTTCAGATCGGTGCGCTACTTCTTGCGCTCGACGGGCTTTCCACGGCTACCCCACGGCATGGCGGCTCCTCCCCTCTGGTCTCTCGCTCGTGCTACGTCCGGTCGTTCCTCCCCTGCCCTGCAGAGCCCCGCCCCTGATCACGACAGCTCCGCCTCGATCCGAAGCGCCGGCGTCGCGGTGCGGCGGCTCTGTCCGAGCGTCGCGGTTGCGGCGAGTCCGCAGAGGCCGGCGGCGACGAGCCAGGCGCCGCGCGCGCCGAGGGCGGTGATCAGCAGGCCGCTGCCGGCCATGCCGACGCCGAGGGCGACGAAGCCCGCCGAGTCGAAGATCGCAAACGCGTGTCCACAGGTCTGCTCGTCGGTCGCCTGCTGGACGAGGAGCGTGGTGGCGGCGAGGAGGATCGCGTTGCCGGCGCCCCCGGCGACGACGCACGCGGCTGCGACCCAGATGTTCGGCGATAGTGCGGCTGCTCCGAAGCCGAGCATGAAGACGACGAGCCCGAGCCGGCAGGCGCGTATGCCGGCGTTCTGCCCGATGCGGCCGGCGAGCACGCTTCCTGCGACGAGGCCCGTCCCGCTCGCCGAGGCGAGCAGCCCGTAGCCGACGGTGCCGGCGTGGAACGTGTTGCGGGCGAGGAAGATCTCGCCGACGTTGACCACTGCGCCGCCGAGCGAAGCGAGCATCCAGATGCGGACGACGGTCTGGAGCGGGCCGGAGTTCAGGTAGGCGCGGACGCCGGCCGCGATGGTCTGCCAGTAGCCGGAAGGCGCGCCTGCGGACGCGACCCCCCGGCCGGGTGCCGGCAGCTGTGCGAGTAGCACCGCCGAGATCGCGAACGAGGCGGCGTTGAGGGCGTAGGGGGCGTTCACGCCGGTCACGGCGATCAGCACGCCTGCGACCGCCGGCCCGGCGGCCATGCCGGAGGTGGCCGCGATCTGCGAGAGCGCGTTGGCGTGCGGAAGCTCCGCGGGCTCGACCAGCCCGGGCAGCGTCGCGCGGATCGTGGGGTAGAAGACGGCGCTGGCGCAGCCGGCCACGAGCGCGAGCGCCACGACGGCGGCCGCGGAAGGCGCGAACGGGAGCGTCGCGAAGACGGCGCCGGCCACGAGCTCCGACCCGACGAGCAGCGTGCGCCGCGGCAGCCGGTCGAGCCACGGCCCGAGGACGGTCGCGACGGCGACGGTGGGCAGGAACTCGGCGAGCAGTACGGCGCTCACCCAGACCGATGAGCGGGTGCGCGCGTAGACGTCGACGGTGAGCGCGACGTAGGCGAGCCACGTTCCGGCGGACGAGACGGCGCGCGACGCGACGAGCGACCGCACGTTGCGGTTCCGGCGAAGCAGCGAGAGCGAATCCGTCATGCCTGCCATCCTGGCGGGGGACGGCAAAGGTGCGCTAAAGGGGCGCTAAAGGCCCCGAAAGTGTGATGCTCAGCCGCGCGGAAGGTCGGTCGCCCGCTCGAGCGGGAGCTGCTGTCCGCGGTCGAACGCGGCCGCGAACGCCTCTTCGCCGAGCCGCTCTCGCACGGCGGCCGCCGTCCGCTCGACCACGCCGGCGTGGTCGAGCCGGTGCACGGCGCCGATCGAGCCGCGGATCCGGGCGGCCACGCCGAGCAGGCCGGCGGCGAGCTCCGGGTCGTCCTCGGCGTCCGCGATCGCCGCGTAGAGCTCGAGCGCTCCCGCCACGTCGGCGAGGTGCCCGAAGGTGCGCATCACCGGGTACGCCTCTGCGAGCGCCTCCCGGGCGTCGGCGATCCGGCCGGCCTCGATCAGCCCGCGCGCGAGATCGCGCAGCACGCTGCTGACCTGGAGGGGGTCGCCGTGCAGCCGTGCGAGCCGCGACGCCTCGTCGAAGCGGCGGAACGCGTCCTCGCTCCGTCCGGCGGCGAGATCGACGCTGGCGAGGTTCTGGGTCGCGGTGACGATCCCCCGCCGGTTGCCGGCCGCCTCCCAGCCGGAAGCCGCTTCCTCGTAGGCGGCGCGCGCCTCGTCGAGCTGGCCCTGGTAGAGGCGGACGTTGCCGAGGTTGCAGACCGCGGTTGCGGCGCGGTCCTCGTTGCCGAGCTGTCGTGAGAGCTCGAGGCTCTCTGCGAAGTGCTCTGCCGCGTCAGCGAGGTCACCCTGCTGCGCGACGACGATCCCGAGGCCGTTGAACGCTCTCGCTCGTAGGTGCGGGGCGGTGCCCGCCGCCGCGAGCGCGGCCTCGAGCAGTCGCTGCCCCTCCGCGAGGTACCCGTGAATCTGCCAGAAGCGGCTGAGCGAGGCGGCGAGCCGGAGCGCGTCGTCGCCGTCGCCCGCTTCGAGGAAGAAGGCGAGCGCGGCACGGACGTTCGCGTGCTCGAGCTCGAGGCGCTCGTAGATCGGCTGGTGCGCGGTGTTGTGCTGCTCCTCGAACTCCTGGGCGAGCGCGAGGAAGGCCGCGGCGTGCCGTCGGCGGAGCGCGTCCCGGTCGGGGGCGGCGGCGAGCTGCTCGAGCGCGTAGTCGCGCACCGTGTTGAGCATCGTCAGCCGGGGGTTCCGGTCCTCGCTCCGCAGGACGAGGCTGCTGTCCACGAGCGTCGTCAGCCCGTCCAGGACTCGGGGGCCGCCGCAGATCGTCTCGGCGTCGGTGACCGTCCAGCCGCCGACGAAGACGGCGAGGCGGGTGAACAGTTGCTGCTGCTCCTCCGTCAGGAGCGCGTAGCTCCAGTCGATCGTCGCGCGCAGCGTCTGCTGCCGCGCCGGGGCGTCGCGGTCGCCGGAGCCGAGCACGTCGAGGCTGCCGAGGCGCGCGAGCAGGGCGTCGGGTGAGAGCAGCTGCGTCCGGGCCGCAGCGAGCTCGATCGCGAGCGGCAGCCCGTCCAGGCGCTCGCAGATCTCCGCGACGGCCACGAAGTCGGATCCGTCCGGCTCGAAGCGGTACCCGAGGCCGCGCGCGTGCTCGACGAAGAGCCGCACCGCATAGGACTGGTCGAGCGGCCGGACGGGGTACTCGCGTTCCCCCGACAGCCGCAGGACGGCGCGGCTCGTGACGACGACGACGAGGTCGGGCGCGGCGGCGACGAGCTCCGAGAGGACGAGCCGCGCGGACGCGACCTGCTCGAACCCGTCGACGACGAGCAGCGTCGGCCGTTCGCGGAGCCGCTCGACGATGACCTCGCGGGCGGGGCGGTCGCCTGTGAGCTTCAGGCCGAGGGCCTGCGCGATCGTCGGCGGGACGAGCAGGGGGTCGTCGATCGCCTCGAGCGAGGCGAACGCGACGGAGCCGTTGAACGCGGGGACGAGCCGCCGCGCGAGCTCGACGGCGAGGCCGGTCTTGCCGATCCCGCCGGGCCCGGTCAGCGTGATGATGCGCGAGCGCGCCCCGACGACGAGCGTCGCGACCTCGCCGAGCTCGCGCTCGCGTCCCAGGAGCCGCGGCGGCGGCGGCAGCACCGGCCCGGACGCCTCTGCGGCTGCGGCGGCGAGCGACGGGTCCTGGGCGAGGATCGCCCGCTCGAGGTCGCGCAGCTCCTGGCTGGGCTCGACGCCGAGATTCTCGACGAGCGTGCGGCGGGCCTCGCGGTACACGGCGAGCGCGTCGGCCTGGCGGCCGCTCAGGTAGAGCGCCTGCATCAGCAGCGCACGGGGACGCTCCCGCCAGGGATGGGCTGCGACGACGCTCTCGAGCTCTGCGATCAGGTCGGTACGTGGCCCGCGGGCGAGATCGGCCTCGATCCGCTCCTCGAGCGCCGAGACGCACAGCTCGTCGAGGCGGAGCGCCTCCGGGCGCGCGAACGCCTCGTCGGCGAGGTCGCCGAGCGGCGGGCCGCGGACGAGGCCGAGCGCCTCCCGCAGCAGCTCGGACCGGCGCTCCGGCTGGTCGGCCTCGCGGGCAGCGCGCAGGAGCCGGTCGAAGCGGGCGACGTCGATCTGCTCCGGCTCGAGCTGGAGGGCATAGCCGCCGGGGTGCGTCGCGATCGCGTCGGCCCCGATCGCCTTCCGGAGCTGCGACACGTGCACCTGGAGCGCCGTGCGCACGGTCGGCGGAGCCTCGGTGCCCCAGACCGAGTCGACGAGCTGGTCGACCGGGACGACACGGTTCGGCTGCAGCAGGAGCGCGGTGAGCAGGCGGCGCTGCCGCTGCCCGGAGAGGGCGAGCCGCGCGCCGTCCACCGACACCTCGAGCGGGCCGAGGATCGAGAACAGAGGGCGGCCGACGAGCACTGGCACGGTTGACACTTGTAACACGGCTTCGCCGGACTCCGCCGGCTTCGAGAGCGGCTCGGCGGGCTGGTCGCTGTCGGGCGGGGCGGCCGTCGTTCCGGGCAACGAGCCGTTCTCTGCGAGCGGCGCGAGCGCGCTCTCGCTGCCGAGCGGTAGCTCGGCGACGAGCCCGACGATCTGTATCGGCTCGAACGAGCCGTACGTGCGGCTGTTCGGGAGCGACGCGGGCGGCGCCGACGGCGGCCTCCACGTGCGCGTCACGTGGTACGGCCTCCTCAACACCGTGCTCGGGATCACGGACACCACGACCTACGCGCCCGGCCACGGCTGGGACGCGCTCGGGCAGCTGAGCTCTGCCGGCGGCGGGAACGTGCTGATCCCGCTGCTCGGCTCGACCTCGGCCCGGATCCAGCTCCAGCCGCTCGGCGGCGGCAGCCGCTGGCAGGTCGACGACCTCTACATCGATCCTCGCGGCGTGCGCTGAGCCGGGCGCGAGCCGCGCAGACGAAGTCACAGAGGCACCGGGGAGGCGGCACGGAGATGTGACGCCTCCCCGACTAGCGTCGTTTCCGTGGCGAAACGGACGGCGACACCGTGGGGACCGGCACATCTCGTCGAGGAGTTGACGCTCCGCCAGCAGGCGGGCGGGCGGCGGTTCGCGTCGAAGGTGCAGCTGCTCGAGACCGCGAAGGGGGAGCGGCTCGTCCGCTTCGCCTACGCGACCGGCGGCACCGTCAGGCGCGGCCCCGTGACGCTCCGGGCGGGGGACATCGCACGGCTGCAGGCCGCCCTCGCCCAGCACCCGGCGCTCGCGGAAGCGCTCGGGATCTGACGCGGCGCGTCGCCGCGGTCGCGCTCAGGCGGCCGCGGCCGCGCCGCGCTCGAGATCGCCCCGGCGGCGGCGAAGGAGGGACGAGACTCGGCGCGAACGAACGGGTGTCCGTTCGTTCGATCAGAAAGGGGTCGCGAGACCATGCCTCTCAAGCGCACCGCGGCCAAGGCCGCAAAGGCCGCGAAGGCCGAGAAAGCACCTGCCCGCAAGCCGGCCACGCGCCGGCCGCGGCGGAAGACGATCGGCCCGGAGGAGATCGCCGTTCGCGCGTACTACCTCCACCTCGAGACCGGCGCCGACGCCGACGAGAACTGGCTCCGCGCAGAGCGCGAGCTGCTCGCTGTCTAGACGACGCAGTCCAGGCCACGAGGGCACAGAGGAGCCGGGGAGGCGACACGGATGCATAACGCCTCCCCGGCCGGTGGGGCGACGCGGAGCTACGAACGAGAGCCGCGGCCCTGATCAGGCGGCCGCGACCGCGCGCTCGCGCGCGGACTCGACGAGCGACGCGAGGATCAGGGCGCCGTCGGCGGAGCCGAGGAGCGGGTCGACCGCGTGCTCGGGGTGCGGCATCAGGCCCATCACCGTGCCCGCCTCGTTGCAGACGCTGGCGACGTCGCCGACCGAGCCGTTCACCGGCTCGGTGTAGCGCAGCACGATCTGGCCGTTCGCCTCCAGCTCGGAGACCAGCTCGGGTGGCGCGAACCAGCGGCCGTCGCCGTGCTTGACCGGGATCACGAGCCGCTGCCCCTCCGTGCACCGCGACGTGAACGGCAGGTCGTCCCGCTCGACGCGCAGGCCGACATCGCGGCAGACGAACCGCAGCGTCTCGTTCTGGAGCAGGATCCCCGGCAGCAGCCCCGCCTCACAGAGGATCTGGAAGCCGTTGCAGATGCCGAGCACGAACCCGCCCGCCTCGGCGAACCGGACGACGGCCGCGGTCGCCGGCGAGAAGCGGGCGATCGCGCCGCAGCGCAGGTAGTCGCCGTACGAGAACCCGCCCGGCAGCACGACCGCGTCGAGATCCGGCAGCTCGGCCTCCTCGTGCCACACCGGCACCGCCTCCGCGTCGAGCGCCGCGAGCGCCCACAGCGCGTCATGGTCGTCGTTCGACCCCGGATACATCACGACGCCGATGCGTGGCTGCGGACTAGCCATCACGCCTCTGGCCGCCTTTTGCGCCCGCGCCGCGGAGCGGGCGCTCCGCGAAAGGCGCCCAGAGACGTGAAGACGTCTCCCATGTCAGCCGGACACCGCGATCTCATACGACTCGATCAGCGGGTTCGCGAGCAGCCGCTTGCACATCTCCTCGACCCGCGTCCGCGCCTCGGCGGCGTCGGCGGCCTGCACGTCGAGGTCGATCACCTTGCCGACCCGGGCGCCGGCGACCGCGAACCCGAGATGCTCGAGCGCCGTCTCGACGGCGGCGCCCTGCGGGTCGAGGATGCCGGGCTTCGGCCGGACGAGGACGGTCGCCTTGAACCCCGGGGTGGTCATCCGAGCACCACCTCCGGGTTCTCCAGATAGCGGTCGAACGGGATCGTCGTCAGCCGCTCGAACGCCTCCACGTACTTCGCGCGCGTGCCCTGCACGACCTCGCCGGGAAGCTCGGGCCCGGGATAGGTCTTGTCCCAGCCGGTCGTCTCGCAGTAGTCGCGCACGTACTGCTTGTCGAAGCTCGCCTGCGCCCGGCCGGGCTCGTAGCCGTCGACGGGCCAGAAGCGGGACGAGTCGGGCGTCAGCGCCTCGTCGCCGAGGACGAGGTTCCCGTCGGTGTCGAGGCCGAGCTCGAACTTCGTGTCGGCGATGATGATCCCCGCCTGCAGCGCGTGCTCGGCCGCCGTCGTGTAGAGCCGGATCGCGACCTCCTCGACCTCGCGCATCCGCTCCGCGCCGACGAGCTCGGCCGCCTGGTCGCGGCTGATGTTCTCGTCGTGGCCCTCCTGCGCCTTCGTCGCCGGGGTGAAGATCGGCTC
>DATFMW010000417.1:0-2467 GCA_035266765.1 Gaiellaceae bacterium
CTACGTCGACGACGTCGTCTACGTTCCGCGCGCCGATCCGCTGCTCCAGCCCGTTCTCTCGATCCTGCCCCTCCAGCTCCTGGCGCACCGCATCGCGCAGCTCCGCGGCGTCAACGTCGATCAGCCGCGGAACCTCGCGAAGACCGTCACCGTCGAGTAGCCTCGGTGCAGGCGCCGAACGTCTGGAGCTTCCGCTTCACGCGGCGCAGCTCGGCCGTGAGGTCGGAGACGAGCGTTGCCGCCGCGCTCACACTCCCGGTCTGCGCCGCCTCCTCGAGCTCGGCCGCGAGCCGCGCCGCCTTCGCTCCGCCGAGGGCGCCGGTGGTCGACTTCACCACGTGCGCCGTCGAGAACGCGAGCTCGAGGTCGTCCTCCTCGATCGCGCGCCGCAGCGACTCGACCCGTGCGGGCAGCGCGTCGGCCCACAGCCGGATCAGCTCGAGCACGGTGGTGTCGCCGACCTCGTCGACGAGCCGGGCGAGCGTCGTGTCGGTGACGGCCTCCCCTGCGGCGTCGCCCGGCGCGAGCCAGCGGTCGATGCACGCTCCGAGCGTGTCGATGGTGAACGGTTTGGCGAGGTAGTCATTCATTCCCGCGGCGAGGCAGCGGGCCCGGTCCTTGGGTTGCGCGTCGGCGGTGACGGCGATGATCGGGACATGGCGGTCGAGCCCGGCCTCGGTCTTGCGGATCGCCTTGGCCGCGGCGATACCGTCCATGCCGGGCATCCGGCAGTCCATCAACACGGCAGCGTAGACACCGTGCTCGAGGGCGGCGATCGCGTCGAGCCCCGAGCCGACGGCTCGGGCCGCGTAGCCGAGGCGGGCGAGCTGCCGCACGGCAAGCTGCCGGTTGATCTCGTCGTCCTCCACCACGAGGATCGTGCTGCCCGTCGTCGCCTGCTCCGTCTCGCGGCCCCGGCCGGGCTCGTCGTCGAGGGCTCCGTAGGCGTCGCCGGGGCCGGCCGCGACCGCGCTGCCGACGAGGCCGAGCAGCTGGTTGCGCGACACCGGGAGAACCGCCGTTGCGGTGCGGCCGCCGCCGGGGACCTGCCCCCCGGCGAGGACGATTGCGGACGGTGAGGGGGGAAGGAGGTGAGCCTGGTCGGCGTCGCAGAGGACGACGTCGGCCGAGCCGAACAGGGCGTCGGCGTCGGTGACCGAGGCGAAGCAGCGGGTCTCCGCTCCCGCTCCCTCGAGCGTCGCGGCGAGTGCGGCGAGCGCGAGCGGGCGGTCGCTCACGAGCGTCGCGCACAGCCCTTCGAGCGGCAGGGCGGCGGCCCGGGTCGGGCCTCCGATGCGCTCGAGCGTGACGGCCACCGTCATCGCGGTGCCCTCTCCGAGTGCGCTCTCGCACGAGATCGAGCCGCCCATCAGAGCCATGAGGCGCGCGCAGATCGCGAGGCCGAGACCGGTTCCCCCGTGCAGGCGGCTCGTCGACGAGTCGATCTGCGTGAACGGATCGAACAGGCCGGCCTGCGCGTCGGGCGCGATTCCGATCCCAGTGTCGCGCACCGTGATGTGAAGCTCGACGTGGGTCTCGTCGCTGCCGTGGAGCTCCGCCCGGACGGCGATCTCGCCGGCAGGGGTGAACTTGACGGCGTTGCCGACGAGGTTGAGGAGCACCTGGCGCAACCGCGACGCGTCGCCGAGCACCCGTGCCGGGATCGCTGGGGACACGTACGACGAGAGCCACAGATCGTGACGGCGTGCATCGACCGCGACGGCATCGAGCACTGCTTCGACCACGGCTCTCACGTCGATCTCGTTCTCGACGAGGGTCAGCTTGTACGCCTCGATCTTCGAGAAGTCGAGGATGTCGTTGAGCAGCGCGAGCAGCGCCTCGGCGGAATCGTGCAGGACCGTCGTCAGCTCGCGCTGCTCGGCGTCGAGCGAGGTGGTGTCGAGCAGGTCGATCGCGCCGATCACGCCGTACATCGGGGTGCGGATCTCGTGGCTCATGGTGGCGAGGAACTCGGACTTGAGGCGGGTCGCGTCGAGCGCCTGGTCGCGGGCCTGCGCAAGCTCGAGCTCCGCGTGCTTGCGGTCGCTGATGTCGAGGTAGTGCCAGAGGCTCCCTTCGTAGATGCCGTCTCTGAACACCGGGATGTGGTCGCGCAGGAAGGAGCGGCCGTCGAGGAAGTCGACTTCCTCGCCGCTTTCGAGCTGCCGCCTGCCGATGAGCAGTTCGAGCCGCTCCCGGAACACGTGAGGCTCGGCAACGAGCTTCGCGGTCGCGTCGCCGGTGTGCGGCGAGAACGCGCCCGCGAGCTGGCCGGGAGTCTCGGTAAGGCCGAAGATGCTGCAGAACGCCTCGTTCGCGAAGACCACCCGGCGCTCGGCAAGCTCGTCGGCCTGGGCGCGCACGGCCGATCCGACGAGGCCGAAGATCCGCAGCAGCACGAGCGCCACCATGAGGGCGGCGCCCCCCGCCAGGACGATATCCATGGCGCCGCTGATCGCTTCCGCCG
>DATFMW010000418.1:0-2705 GCA_035266765.1 Gaiellaceae bacterium
CTCGCCTGGGTCGGCTTCGACGTCGCGCTCGCAGCGGCGTTCGCAGCCACGTCGTGGGCGGCGGTGCGGAGCCCGCTCCGGCTCGTGCCGCTCGCAGCCGTCACGGGAACGATGCTCGTCTGCGACGCGTGGTTCGACGTCGTCACCTCGATCGGCAGCGGCGAGCTCCTCGCGGCGGCGCTCGAGGCCGGGTTCGTCGAGCTGCCGCTCGCCGCGGTGTGTGTCTACATCGTCGTCGACGCGGAGTCGTTCCTCGCGGCGACCGTCCACCGGTACGCCGCCGCGTACGAGCGACTCCGCGGCCGGAGCTACTGACCGGACGCGGGCGGCGGGTCGCCCGCCTGCTCGAGCAGGCGCAGCCGGTGCTCGAGCTGGGCGACGCGGAGCTCGAGCTCGTCGAAGTCGTCGCGGGTGACGAGGCCGAGCTCGTCGGCGAGAGCCCGCAGCGCACCGAGCGCCTGGCCCGACAGCCGCGACCCGCTGCCGCGCACACGCCCCGGAAGCTCCGCCACGAGCTCCTCGAGCGCGTCGAGGATCCGCTCGCTACCGCGGGCGGCCATGGGGCCTCGAGCGGCGGCGCTCGCGGCGCTTCTCGCGCCGCGCCTGGGCGGCCGGCTCCGACGGGGATGCGGTGACGACGTCGACGAGCTCCGGCGTCGACTCGGCGGCGAGTGCAGCCTCCGACTCGGCAAGAGCGGCCTCGCCCTTGTTTCGGCGACCGCCGTGGCGCCTGACGCTCTCGTCGACCGTCTCGATCGCGCCGCTCGCGGCGAGCTGCTTGCGCTTCGCGTACTCCGGCTCGCGCTCCTTCCAGATCGTCAGCAGCGGCGCTGCGAAGAAGATCGACGAGTACGCACCGGAGGCGACGCCGACCATGAGCGCGAACGCGAAGTCCTGCAGCGTCGCCCCGCCGAGCACCAAGAGAGCGACGATCGGGAGCAACGTGATGAACGTCGTCGCCAGGGAGCGGCGGATCGTCTCCCACACCGAGACGTTCGCGATCGTGGCGAACGGCTGCCGCCGCATCAGCGGGATGTTCTCCCGGATGCGGTCGAAGATGATGATCGTGTCGTAGATCGAGTACCCGAGGACCGTCAGCACCGCGGCGACGGTCGCGACCGAGACCTCCTTGAAGACGAGCGAGTACACCCCGATCGTGATCAGGATGTCGTGCAGCATGGCGAGGATCACCGGCATCGCGAACTTGAGGTCGAAGCGCAGCGTGATGTAGATCACGATCAGGACGAGCGAGACGACGATCCCCCAGATCGCGTCGATCGCGATCTGATGGCCGAAGCTCGCCGAGACGTTCTTGACCCCGGTCGCGTACGCACCCGTCTCACGCTCGAGGTCGTTCGTCACCTCCGACTGCTTGGCCCCGCTCAACGACTTCGTCCGCACCTGCCACTGGCTGTACTTGCCGCCCGAGGACGAGCCGCGCCCCTGGACGACGGCGTCGGCGAAGCCCGCCTTCGCCATCACCGAGGCGACGCTGGCCTGGGTGCGGGCCACGTGCGTCGAGAACGAGATCTGCGTGCCGCCCTTGAAGTCGATGCCGAGGTTGAGCCCGCGAATGCCGAGCGAGACCGCACCGGCGACGATCACGATCCCGGAGAGCGCGAACCAGATGTAGCGGCGGCGCATGAAGTCGATCTGGAGCCATTTCGCCGTCTGCTGGCCGTGCGCGCCCATGAAGCGCGGGTTCGAGAACCAGCGGAATCCGGCAAGGAGCGCGAGCATCGCGCGCGTCGCCGCCACCGCCGTGAGCAGCGAGATGATCGTGCCGATCAGCAGCATCAGGGCGAAGCCCTTCACCGAGGCGACCGCGATCAGGAACAGGACGAGCGCGGTGATCGCGGTGACGACGTTCGCGTCGAGGATCGTGTGGAAGCCCTTCCCGTAGCCGGCCGCGATCGCGGCGCGCACGGACTTCCCGGACCGCACCTCTTCCTTGATGCGTTCGAAGACGACGACGTTCGCGTCGGCGGCGACGCCGATCGTGAGGATCAGGCCGGCGAAGCCCGGCAGCGTCAGCGTCACGTTGAAGAGCAGGATCGCCGTGTAGTAGAGGAGCGCGTAGATCCCGAGACCGACCACCGCGACGAGGCCGAGGAAGCGGTACAGCAGGAGCAGGAAGAGCGCGACGATCAGGAGGCCGACCGCGGCGGCGTGCCACGCCTGGGTGAGCGAATCCTTGCCGAGCGTCGCCGACACGTCGGTGCGCTCGATCTGCTGGAAGCTCACCGGCAGGGCGCCGGTCTGGAGCACGAGCGCGAGGTTCTTCGCGTCCTGGATCGTGCCGCCCTGGCCCATGTCGATCTCGGCGTTCGGGCCGGGAATCCCCTGCGGGTTGCGCTGGAAGTCGATGTACGGGGTCGACTGGAGCTCGCCGTCGAGCACGATCGCGAAGTGCTGGGCGTAGTTGACGGGGTTGCCCTGGCGGCCGGCGAGGTCGAACTTCGTCTGTCCCCGCTGCGCCTCGGCGCGCGTGATCTTCTGGAACTGCGACGAGCCCTTGCCGGTGAACTGGAGCGTGACGATCGGGTTGCCCGTGGGCCCGAAGTCGGCACGCGTCCCGGAAAGGACGAGATCGGAGCCGTTCATCTCCGGCACCGGGCCCAGCTTTCCGTCCCGGTTCGGGAAGAACTTCAGCAGGTAGTAGTAGACCCCCGTCTTCGAGACGCCGGCGGAGCCACCCGCGCCGA
>DATFMW010000419.1:0-4048 GCA_035266765.1 Gaiellaceae bacterium
ATCCTGGCGCCGCTCAACACGGCACTCCGCGGGCCTGCGCTCGAACATGCGCTCTCGCTCGTCGAGCCGAGAATCGTCGTCTCGGAACAGTCGCTCCACGAGCGACTCGACAGAGTCGCCGTTGCGAGCGCCGGCATCAGATGGGAGCTCACGGTCAACGGAGAGCCGCCTGCCGAAGGAGAAACGTATCCGGGGCCAGGTGAAACTACGCCCGCCGAACCCGTGCAGCCGGGCGATGCAGCTGCGCTGCTCTTCACCTCTGGGACGACCGGCCCTTCGAAGGCGGTCATATGCCCGCATGGGCAGTGGTTCTGGTGGGGCGTGATCGTGTCGGAACTGCTCGAACTACGCGAGGAGGACGTCCTCTACACGAACCTCCCCCTCTTCCACACAAACGCCATGTCCGCGTTTTACCAGGCGCTTCTCACCGGAGCGACGATTCACGTCGGGCCCCGGTTCTCCGGGTCGCGGTACTGGGATCGAGTGAGGCAGGCGGACGCGACCGTCGGTTACCTGCTGGGCACGATGGCCCACGTGCTAGTGAAGCGCGACCCGCAGGATGACGACAGATCCCACCGCCTCCGTGTCGCACTCGCACCCGGTACGAAGGCGGACGTGGCGATCGAGTTCCACGAGCGGTTCGGAGTCGAACTCGTCGATGCGTGGGGCGCAACCGAGGCGAACGCTGCAATCGGTGCCGCGTGTGGCGAGGCTCCACCGGGAACCATGGGCCACGCGCTAGACGGCTTCGAAGCGCGAGTCGTAGACCAGGACGGCATCGAACTGCCAGACGGCGTGCCGGGCGAACTCGTGCTCCGGTCGACGCTTCCGTTTGCGTTCAGCAGCGGCTACTTCGGGATGCCGGAAGCAACCGTCGAGGCGTGGCGCGACCTCTGGCTCCACACCGGCGACCGGGTCGTTCGACGTGATGGCGTCTACGCGTTCGTCGATCGTCTCAAGGACGCGATCCGCCGCCGTGGCGAGAACATCTCTGCGTGGGAGGTCGAGCAGGTGCTACTCGCCCACGCATCCGTGACCGCCGCCGCCGTCGTCGGCGTGCCGGCAGAGCTCGGCGAAGAGGAGGTACTCGCGTTCGTTGTTCCGCGGACCGGCGAGGACGTCGATCCCGGAGACCTCATTCGCTTCTGCGAGCCGCTGATGCCCGACTTTGCTCTTCCAAGTTACGTCGAGGTACTCAGTGGGCTCCCGCTCACGCCCAGCGGACGAGTGGAGAAATACCGCTTGCGCGAACGGGGGCTGACTCCATCGACGTGGGACAGAGTCGTAGACGCCCGCTAGGCCCAGCGGCGAGACCCAACCGTCGCGGATGGCGCGAAGCTCGGCCAGCCACGACTCAGACACCGGGACATGAGCGAGCAGGCACTCGACTGAGAGGAGCCAAGAGGGCTACCAGGTGCCGGCCGCTTCCGCTTCACGTAGGTCGAACTCTGCCAGCGCCGCGGCGAGGTAGCGCAACTGCACCGCTTCGCGACTGGCCGCATCCCTGCGCCACTCCTCGGCGTCGACGATGTGTCAAGGCTCGTCGGGATTCCCCACCCTTGCTCACGAAAACTCCTCATTTGGATCGTGAGCCGTTGCGGTCGAGGCGCTGGGCGCTGTTCTGCGGGTGTGCGAGCCGGCGGCGCGGCGTGTCAGTTGCCGGGATTCGCGGCGTTGAGGCCGGCGCGGAGCTGCTCGACCCGGTCGTGGTGGCGGCGCATCCGGTAGCTGGGACCGTTGATCGTGAGGACGGTGCCGTGGTGGAGGAGCCGGTCGAGGATCGCGGTGGCGACGGTGGTGTCGTCGAAGATCGCGCCCCAGTCGGCGATGCCGCGGTTGGTGGTGAGGATGATCGAGCCGTGCTCGTAGCGCCTCGAGACGACTTGAAAGAGGTGTGAGGCGGCCTCGGCCGGGAGCGGCAGGTAGCCGAGCTCGTCGATGATCAGGAGCTGCGGCCCGTTCCAGAAGCGCATCGTGGTCTGCCAGCGGCCTTCGAGCGCGGCGCGCTGGCTCTTGGCGACGAGGTCGGCGGCCGTCGTGTAGTAGACGCGGTGGCCGTGCTCGGCGGCGTGGCGGCCGAGTGCGACGGCGAGCATCGTCTTGCCGACGCCGGGCGGCCCGATCAGGAGCACGTTGCCGTGCTCCTCGACGAAGCGGAGCGTGGCGAGCTCTTCGACGAGGGTGCGGTCGAGGGCGGGTTGGGCGTCGTAGTCGATCTCGGCGAGCGTCTTGGGGCTGGGGAAGCTGGCGAAGCGGAGCCGGCCTTCGAGCCGGCGCCGCTCGGTCGCTTCGACCTCGATCGCGAGCAGCTGCTCGAGGAAGCGCGTGTAGGAGGGCTTGCGCTTGTCGGCGTCCTCCAAGACGACGGCGAGCTGCTCGGCGGCCGCTTGCAGGCGCAGGTAGGCGAGATGGCTGCGCAGCTGCTGGTACACGCCGCGGTCGGTCACGACGCCGCGGCCAACCTTGCGTAGTCGGCGAGCGAGGGGATCTCGACGTCGTCGGCATCGGTGTGCGCCGCAGCGAGGGCGAGCGCCTCCGCCGTCGGCGGCCGGTTCGGCTTGCGCGCGCAGCGCGGCTTGGTAGTGAAGGCAGCGAGCACCGCCTGCTCGAGCGCGTCGCGGTCGGTCGGCGAGCGGACGAGCTGGCCGGCACCCGCCGGCCCCCGCCGATGAGACGCGACCAGGACGCCGGCGGCGGAGACGATCTGCAGCACCGGCTCGCCGACGCGGAGCCGCACCGTCACCGTCTGACCTGCCAGGGTGGGCGGGACGCTGTAGCGGTTGCCCTCGAAGCTGACGAGCGCGCTCGCCGAGACGGCCCGCTCCACCTGCAGCTCGGCCGGATACGCCACCGCCGGCAGCGACAAGAGCGGTTCCGCCGCCGCTTTGGCAGCGACGGTGAGCGGGCCGCGGCGGCGCCGGTCGGACACCTCGACGCACCAGGCATCGAGGGAGCGCTGCGCCTCCGCCGAATCGGCGACCTGCGCGGTGCGCCACCAGGAGCGGCCGAGGTAACGGATCGCCGCCTCGACCACGCCCTTGCGCTGCGGCCGGTAGCGAGGACAGACCGCGATCGTGACGCCGTAGTGCTTCGCGAGCTCGGCCGCCTCCGGGCGCAGCCGATCCGTGCCGGGCACCACGATCGTCGCCATCCGATCCGTGCGCCACGAGCGCGTCGTGCCGCCGAGTCGCCGCAGCAGCCCGTCCAGGCAGGAGACGAGCTGCGCGAAGTCGAGGCCATCGCTGACGACGGCGCGGATGCGGCCGGAGTGCGAGAGCGCCCCGACCAGCACGTAGGCCGGCTCGCCCCACGGCGTCTCCCGCAGCTCGAGCCAGTCGAGCTGCAGCTCCTCGCCCGGCTCATGCTGAAGCTCGATCGTCAGCCGGTGGCCGCCGCGCCGGCAGACCGGACACTCCGGCCGCAGCTCGAGCCGGCGCAGCTCGCGCGTCAACGTCTGGTAGGAGCGCTCGAACCCAAGCGGACACAGCTCGCGCAACAGCACCGTCGCATCCAGATGCGGATCGTCGGCAAGGCGACGCTCGACATAGGCTCGAAACGGCTCGAGCACGCTCGCCGCCCGCGGCCGCCGCCGCTGCTCCCCCTCGGCGAGCCAGGCGCGGATCGTCTTGCGATCACGGCCGGTGTGGCGCGCGATCGCGCTCACCGACCAGCCCCGCCTACGCAACGCCACGATCTCCACCACATCCTCCCGCGACAACAAGCCCCGGCCCTCCTCCACGTCGACGCCGAACGACGCGACGCTGCAAAGAGCCCCGGACGGCAGGACCGCCGCCCCGCTTCTCCGCTTCGCCTACGGCTCAGCTACGAAGTGGGGCGGCGAAACCCGAAGCCCAGACCTGAGGAATTCCGATGAGCACACCTGGGGAGTCTGGCGCGAGCGCGGGCATAATCTGCACGGGTGATGCCATTTGCTAACTCCTAGTGCGCTTGGTGACGTACGGATGTTCGCAGGCGATACGGATGGACTGCGACACACCGGCAGAGATTGGCACTTGGAAGGAGTGCTTCGGCATGCCGAAGCACCGTC
>DATFMW010000420.1:0-3923 GCA_035266765.1 Gaiellaceae bacterium
ATGAAGGCGCGCAGGGCGAGCATCGCGTTGCCGACCTCGTCGCTCTGGACGATGTCGCCGGCGCGCGCGGACTCCTCGACGAGGTCGTGCACGAGGGTGTCGATCCGCCGCGAGCCGGCGTCGCCGAGGAGCGCGAGCGGCTCCGGCGGCAGGTCGCCCGGCGCGAGCAGGCCGGCGCGGATCGCGTCGTCGATGTCGTGGTTGATGTAGGCGACGCGGTCGACGATCCGCACGATCCGGCCCTCGAGCGTCGCCGGCTCCTCGTCGCCGGTGTGCTTGAGGATGCCGTCGCGCACCTCCCAGGTGAGGTTGAGCCCGCGCCCGTCGCGCTCGAGCCGCTCGACGACGCGCAGCGAGTGCTCGTTGTGCCGGAAGCCGCGCCCGCCGCGCTCGCGGACGACCTCGTCGAGCGCCTGTTCGCCGGCGTGCCCGAACGGCGGATGGCCGAGGTCGTGTCCGAGGCCGACCGCTTCGACGAGGTCCTCGTTCAACCGCAGCGCCCGGCCGACGCCGCGTGCGATCCCGGCGGCCTCCAGGGTGTGCGTCAGCCGGGTCCGGAAGTGGTCACCCTCGGGGTCGACGAACACCTGCGTCTTGTGCCGCAGGCGCCGGAACGCCTTCGAGTGGACGATGCGGTCGCGGTCGCGCTGGAACGGCGTCCGCAGCCTGCACTCCTCCTCGGGCAGGTTCCGGCCGCGGCTCTCGTACGAGCGCACCGCGAGCGGCGACAGCCAGCGCTCCTCGTGCTCGCGGACTCGGTCTGCGAACGAAGCTGCTACCGGTCCTGCGATCTCGGGCATGTTGCTGAGGCTACTAGCGCAACGCGACAGCGTTGCGCTAGACGATGATCGGGACCGTACCGCCGTCGGCGCTCCAGGCGGCACCGGTCACGTAGCTCGCACGGGGCGAGCAGAGGAACGCGATCACGGCGGCGATCTCGGCCGGTTCCGCGAGACGCCCGAGCGGACGCCCGCCGCCGACCGCGGCCAGCACCTCGTCGCGGGACTTGCCCGTTCGCGCCGCCTGCTGGTCGGCAAGCCCGCCCGGGGCGAGCCACGCCTCGGTCGCGGTGGGGCCCGGCGTCACCGCGTTGCAGCGGATGCCGTCCTTCGCGTAGACGTCCGCGATGAGCCGGGAGAGCGAGAGCACCGCTGCCTTCGTCACGGAGTAGTCCGGCATCGAGGTCGAGGGGCGCTTCCCGGCGGTCGACGAGACGTTCACGATCGTGCCGGCGCCCCGCTCGCGCATCCCCGGCAGGACGGCCCGGATCGTGCGGATGTAGCTCATGACGTTCAGCTGCCAGAGCGCGTCCCAGTGCGCGTCCGTCACCTCGTCGAACGAGCGCTGCACCGCGATCCCGACGTTGTTGACGAGGACGTCGACGCGCCCGAGATGCTCCTCCACCGTGCGCACGAGCGTCTCCGGCACGCCGGGCAGGCTCAGGTCGGCCGCCACGTGGAGGGCTTCGCCGACCCCCGGCGCCTGGTCGCCGCGACCGGTGGTGACGACCCGCGCGCCCTCGGCCGCGAGCAGCCGTGCCGTCTCCAGACCGATGCCTCCGGTCGAGCCGGTGATGAGGGTGACGGCGTCGCGCAGCCCGAGTTCCATGCCGGGTAGCGTAACGACGGATGACGACCCTGCTGCTGGTTCGCCACGGCGAGACCGACTGGAACGCCGAGGGCCGGCTCCAGGGACACACGGACCGGCCGTTGAACGACTACGGGCGCCGCCAGGCTGCTGCGCTCGCCGAACAGCTGGCGGACGAGGAGATCGCCGCGATCTATGCGAGCGACCTCGCCCGCGCGCGCGAGACCGCCGAGATCGTCAGCGGCCGGATCGGCCTGCCGGTCGCACTCGATCCCGACCTGCGCGAGAAGAACTGGGGCTCGTGGGAGGGCCTCACGGCGGCCGAGCGCGAGCGCGTCGAGCACGTCGGCGAGACGACGAAGGAGCACCGCGAGCGCACGCTGCGCGCGGTTCACCGCATCGCCGAGCAGCACCCCGGGGAATGCGTCGTCGTCGTCACGCACGGCGGCTCGCTGCGCCGCGTCCAGGCGGCCGTGCTCGGGGTGGCGCTGCCGGTGGCTGCGAACTGCTCCGTCTGGTCGTGCGCGTTCGAGGACGGCGGCCTGACGCCGATAGACTGACCGCCCGTGGAGGACTACACGAGCAAGTACAAGGGCGAGCAGGTCGAGGTCGCCCTCTTCGGCGGCGAGTACCAGGACGGCGTGCTCACCGCGTACTGCTACGTCGACGAGGTGGCCCACATCGAGCTGAACGGGCACATCCTCGTTCCGCTCCAGAACATCGCCTCGCTCCACTGCTCGAGTCGGTGTGACGCGCCGCAGAGCGACGACTGGCCACCCCGGGGGCTCCTCGACGAGGGGCCCGACGACGAAGGGCCAGACGACAGCGAAGAACCGTAAGGGGGCGGGCCCGTGCGCTCCTTGATCGCCTTCCGGAACATTCTCAAGAGTTGGCTGCTCGTGCTCGCCGTCTGTGGCCTGCTCTCGTTTGCCGGCTGGACGCTCGGCGGCTACCGGCTCCTCTCGATCTTCGTCTTCTGCGCGCTCCTGCTCGTGGGCGCCGGCTACTGGATGTTCGACCGGGTCGCGCTCGGCATGGTTGGTGCCAGGGAGCTGCCGCTCGCGGAGGCGCCGCTCCTCCATTCGACGGTCGAGCGGCTCGCCGCGCACGCGCGCGTCGTGAAGCCGCGGCTCTACCTGATACCGGACGGGCTTCCCCGAGCGCTCGCCACGGGCCGCGGCCCACGCGCCGCCGCGATCGCGGTCAGCGCCGGCTGCGTCTCGGCGTGCACGCCGGCGGAGCTCGAGGGCGTCCTCGCGCACGAGCTTGCGCACATCCGCCATCGCGACGTCGGCATCCAGACCGCGGTGGTCGTGCTCGCCGCCGCGATCGTCGAGACGAGCCGCCTCGGCGGTTTCCTCGAGCGGGCGCTGTTGTTCGTGCTCGGCCCGGTGGCGGCTGCATGCGTTCATCTCCTGCTCTCGCCGAAGCGCGAGTTCCAGGCCGATCGCGCCGCCGCAGAGCTCTGCGGCTCGCCACACGGCCTCGCCGACGCGCTCGTGCGCTTCGAGCAGGCCGCGGAGCTCGTCGAGTTCCGGGGCAGCCCGGCCACCGAGCCCCTTTACACGTTCAACCCGTTCATGGAGAAGGGACTCGCGGCGCTGTTCGTCACGCACCCGCCGATCGGCGAGCGCGTACAGCGCTTACGGGGCATGGACCCGACGTGGCGCGAGAAGCTGCGCGGCGAGGCGGCCGCGTGACGCTCGCGATCCAGGCCGAGGAGTTCGGGGCGCGCCGCGCAGGTCTCGCGGAGAGCCTCGAGCGGCGCGGCCTCGCCGGCGCTGTCCTTTTCGATCCGCACCGCGTCCTCTACTACACGGGCTTCGCCTTCGTGCCGACGGAGCGGCCGATTGCGTTCGTCCTCGCCGCGGACGGCCGCGGCGGCATGCTCGTCCCACGGCTCGAGGCCGAGCACGCGGCCGCGAACGCCGCCGTCCAGGAGATCGCGCACTACGACGAGTTCCCGGGCGAGCGGCACCCGCTCCAGGCTCTGCTCGAGCTTCTCGCGGCCCTCGGCGTCCGCGGCCGTCTCGGCGCCGACCAGGACGGGTACCCGTGGGTGCTCGGCTACCGCGGTCCGTCGCTCGGCGAGCTCACCGGCAGCGCCCCCGAGTCGGTCGCCGCGCTGATCGAGGACCAGATGGCCGTGAAGACCGAGGCAGAGATCGCGCTCCTGCGCGAGAGCGCGAAGTGGGCGAACCTCGCGCACACCCTCCTCCAGCGCTACACACGTCCCGGCGTCACCGAGACGGAGGTGGAGCAGCGCGCATCGAACGAGGCGACGCTCGCGATGCTCGACGCGATCGGTCCGCTGTACCGCGCGCAGAGCATGTGGT
>DATFMW010000421.1:0-5564 GCA_035266765.1 Gaiellaceae bacterium
CTCGTCCACCTGTTCCTGGGTGGCGCTCGCGCCCATCACGAGCAACAGCTCTGGTGCACCGACTACAGCCATTGGCGAACCGAAGCGTACCCCGCTATCCTCGCCCCCAATGCATCACGTCCACGACAGCTGGTGGTCGCAGTCCGAGCGGTAGCCCGGCCGTATAGCCGTGCCCGCTCCTCGAGACCTCCCGCCGGGAGGTCTTTTCGTATCGTCAGGAGCCCACGATGACCGACAAGAGACCACGCGTCTTCTCCGGAATCCAGCCGACCGGCCGGAAGACCCTCGGCAACTACAGCGGCGGCTTCCGCCAGTACGCCGCCACGCAGGAGCAGGGCTACGCCTTCTTCTGCCTCGTCGACCTCCACTCGGTCACGGTGGAGTACGAGCCGGCGGAGCTGCGCGGCTCGACGCTCGACCTCGCAGCGATGCTGTTCGCGACGGGGCTCGACGCCGAGCGCTCGACGGTCTTCTGCCAGAGCCACGTGACCGCGCACGCCGAGGCGGCCTGGCTGCTGGCGGCGGTGACGAGCTACGGCCAGCTCGGCCGGATGACGCAGTTCAAGGACAAGTCCGACCGGCAGGAGTTCATCTCCGCGGGCCTCTTCACGTACCCGATCCTGATGGCCGGCGACATCCTGCTCTACCAGACCGATCTCGTCCCGATCGGCGAGGACCAGCGCCAGCATCTCGAGCTCTCCCGCGACGTCGCGGAGCGGTTCAACCACCGCTTCGGCGAGACGTTCCGCGTTCCCGAGGGCGTCTACCCGGAACTCGGCGGCCGGATCATGGATCTCCAGGAGCCGTCGAACAAGATGTCGACGACGGCCGGGACGCCGCAGGGCACCGTGCTGATGGTCGACCCGCCGGACACGATCCGCAAGAAGTTCAAGAGCGCCGTCACCGACTCGGGCCGGGAAGTCCGGCACGACGCGCAGGGCAAGTCGGGGATCTCGAACCTGATCGAGATCATGGCGGTCGCGACCGGCGACTCGATCCCCGAGATCGAGCAGCGCTTCGACGGCTCCGGCTACGGCGCCTTCAAGGAGGCGGTCGGCGAGGCCGTCGTCGAGCTGCTGACCCCGATCCGGGAGCGCTACGAGGCGCTGCGCGCCGACGAGCGCGAGCTGCAGCGGCTGCTCGCGGTCGGCGCCGACAAGGCACGCCGCACCGCCGAGCCGACACTCGAGGCGATGTACGAGCGGATGGGCTTCGCCCGTTCCGAGGCGGGCCGCCTCTTCGGGGCCGCGCGTCCGCGCGGTCTCTAGCGACGGCGACGTCCGTCTTGTAGGGTCCGCCACGAGTCGCGGTCACCACGTCGTCATGGTCGTGGCACCTTTTGCCACAAGTCCACGACCGGACGGAGCAGGCTCGGCTCCCCTGCGGCAGCACCACGCCAGTCGACGAGGGGAGAGCTATGTACAGGGAAACAGCCGTTGCGGCCTTTGTCTCGGCAGCCGTCGCTGCGCTCGTCGGCGTCCAGATCGCCGGCGCAGCTCACACCGGCGGCGCGTCCGCCAGCGCGGCTCCGCCGTCGGGCACCGCGAGCAGCTGATCCACGCAGGTGAGATCCTGCTCGACTGGGCACGGACGCTCGCAGCGTCCTCGTAGCCGCAGGGGGAAGACGGCGGCGGGCCGGGGCTCGGCCGCCGCGCAAGCCAAGAGGGGAGAAGAGAACGCATGAAGCGCATGGCAGCACTGCTCGTCGTGGTCGCGGCGCTCGTCGCCGTGACGACGGCCTCGTCAGCCGGCCCGAACCGCTCCGGCGTGAAGAACTTCCAGCACGTCTGGGTCGTGATGATGGAGAACACCGGCGCCCACCAGCTGATCGGGAACCCGGACGCGCCCTGGATCAACCAGGCGATCGGCACCTACGGGTACGCCTCGAACTACTTCGGGGTCACGCACCCGAGCCAGCCGAACTACATCGCCATGACCTCCGGCGCGACCCAGGGGGTCACCGGCGACGGCGACGTGACGATCGACGCGCCGAACATCGTCGACCAGCTCGAGTCCCACGGGAAGACCTGGCGCGACTACCAGCAGTCGCTCTCGCTCTGCAACGGCGACAAGCTCGCCTCGTCGTGCGGCGACCAGCTCTACGAGCGCAAGCACAACCCGTTCGTGTCGTACCTCGACGTCCAGACGAACACGGCGCGGATGGCGAACGTCGTCGACCTCTCGCAGCTCCAGGCAGACCTCGCGAGCGGCAACGTCGCCGACTACAACTTCATCGCGCCCGACCAGTGCCACGACATGCACGGCCGGTCGACGGCCGGCGACTGCTTCTACGGCAACGTCCCCGGTCTGATCGCCACCGGCGACGCCTTCCTGAAGGATCTCGTCGGCACGATCACCTCGTCACCGGCCTGGAACGGCAACTCGGCGATCTTCATCACCTGGGACGAGAGCGAGTACCCGTTCGGCGACACGAATGGTTGCTGCAGCGCGGTTCCGGGCGGCGGCCACGTCGTCACGCTCGTGATCTCGCATTCCGACCACGCGGCGCGGACGTCCGACGTCGCGTACAACCACTACTCGCTCCTGGCGACGATCCAGGACGGCTGGCATCTCGGCTGCCTCGCGAACACCTGCGACGTCGCCGACGTGCCGCGGATGACGGATCTCGTCGGCCCGAAAAAGGGCTAGGCGGGCCGCCGCAGCATCTCCACCTCGACGGGTTCGAGCTCGCGCCACGCGCCGGGCTCGAGCCCGTCGAGCGTCAGGCCCGCGTAGCGGCTGCGGTGCAGGCGCCGGACAGGGTGGCCGACCGCCTCGAGCATCCGCTTCACCTGGTGGGTTCGGCCCTCGTGGAGGACGAGCTCGACGCGGCCGGGCCCGAGGCGGCTGGCGCGCGCGGGCGCGGTGCGACCGTCCTCGAGCTCGATCCCGTAGCGGAGCGCCTGGAGCGCGTCCTCGCCCGGGTCGCCCCGAACGTCGGCTTCGTAGACCTTCTCGACGCCGTAACGCGGGTGGGCGAGCCGGTTGGCGAGCGGCCCGTCGTTCGTGAGCAGGAGCGCCCCGGTCGTGTCGGCGTCGAGGCGGCCGACCGGGACGACGCGCGGCTCGCGCGGCACGAGCTCGACGACCGTCGGCCGCCGCTGCGGGTCGCGCGCCGTCGTGACGGTGGCGGCGGGCTTGTGCAGGAGCACATAGGCGAGCCGCTGCGGCGCGACCTCGCGCCCGTCCACCTCGACCCGGTCACCGGGGCCGACGTCGGTGTTCAGCTGGCCGGGCGCCCCGTTGACGCGGACGCGCCCGGCCTTGATCAGCTCGTCGGCGCCGCGACGCGAGGCGACTCCGGCGCGGGCGAGGTGGGCGTTGAGTCGCATTCCTCAGCGGAGGCTACTTCGGCGCAGCGCTTGCAGAGCGAGCGGTGCGCCTTGTCGCGGTGCGCGTCGGCGTCGGAGCGCTCGGGCATGTTGTCGAGATAGTCGACGATCCGCTCGGTGCCGACGACGACGGAGCCGTCCTCGAACAGGAGCACGGGCACGGTGCGGACGCCGGAGCGGAGCTCGAGCTCGTCGCGGAGCGCGGGGTCCTCCGGTACCTGGCGCGCGATGAAGTCGATGCCGAGCTCGGTCAGCCGCTGGCGGACGCGCTGGGAGCCGCGGCACCACTCGGTCTGGTAGAGCTCGAGCATCAGTCGATCGCCTCCACGACGCGCGCGAGGCGCGCGCTCACCTCGGCGGCGACGGGCTCGAGCTCGGCGCTCCCGACGACGCCGAGCATCACGGCGGCGTCGATCGCGGCGACGTGGGTCGTCCCGTCCTCGACGTAGACGACGACGTTGCACGGGAGCAGAACCCCGATCTCGGCGTCCATCTCGAGCGCCCGGTGGGCGAGCGGCGGGTTGCAGGCGCCGAGGATGACGTACGGCTCACGCTCGGCGCCGATCTTCTCGCGCAGGGTGGCCTGAACGTCGATCTCGCAAAGGACGCCGAAGCCCTCGGCCGCGAGCGCGGTGCGAGCGGCGGCGACGGCAGCGTCGAAGTCGAGCGTGGTGGTGCGGGAGACGGCGTACGTGCTGTCGGTCTGGGCCATAGAGTCGTCCTCCAGTCGCGGGGTTGGCTCTATTCCACCCGTCCGGCACAGGCGGCGCATCGGTCGAGGCACCGATCCCGGCTGCGCGATTTTCCGCAGGGCTTCCCCCGGACTCTCAGCAGTGGCGGAGGACGACGCAGGCGCGCTGAATCGGGACGATGAAGTTGAGGTTCTCGCCGCTGCCCGAGACGAGGATCCCGACGACCTCGCCCTTCGCGTCAACGGCAGGGCCGCCGGAGTTGCCGGGGTTCGCGGCAGCGTCGGTCTGGACAACGTTCCACGTGACCCGGCTGATGACGCCCGTGGTGACCGTGCCCTCGAGCCCATAGGGGCTGCCGACGAGAACCAGCTGGTCGCCCGGGAGAGGCGACAACGATGAATCGGGAGCCTGCCAGAGCGGCGGCGCTATCTCCCCGGCCACGCGGACAACGGCGAGGTCGTTCGCGTCGTCGACGGCGCCGATCCGTCCCCGCCACTGGTTGCTCTTCTGGCGGACGGTCACGTCGCGGCCACCGCCGGCGAGCGCGTCTGCGACGACGTGATAGGCGGTGATCACGTAGGTGGCACCGCCCGCGTTCCACGCCGCCCAGCCGCTGCCGAGCCCGTTCGGCGTCTCGATCGTGAAGACGCTGCGCAGAATCCGTGCCGCGAGCGGGGCGACGCCCGAGGCCTCGGCGTTCTTCTCCGCGGCGACGAGGCGCTGCGCGAGGACGCCGTTCTGGCGCTCGAGGACGGTGAGGCGGTGCTGCGCGGTGACGAGGGCTCCGCGCAGGGACGCGCTGTCATGCCGCCGCGCCTGCTGCTCGTGCCGCACGAGCAGGAGAGAGGCGACGGCGAGCGCCGCTGCCGCGCCGACGGTGAGGACGGCGAGCGCGACGACGGCCCGCCGGCGGCGGCGCCCGCTCCCCAGGCCACCCGTGGCCGTGAGCGGCGCTCCGCAGTGCCCGCAGAAGCGCGCTCCCTCCCGCAGCGGCGTGCCGCATGAGGGGCATGCGTACTCCTGCACGGAGCCGGGCTCGGCGGTGCCGGTCATTTCACGGCGACGGACTTCAGCTGCTGCTGGAGGGCGCGAACCGCCTTCGTGAACGCGTCCGCGCGCCGGCCGAAGCGCGTCGAGGCCCCGTCGTAGCTCTTGTCGAAGGCATGGAGCGTCGCCTCGTCCCGGCGTACCGAGTCCAGGTCATCCTTGACGGCTTCGACGAAGGCCCGCTGGCGAACAGGGTCGACCGCCGCCGGGTCGGTCTCGAGGAGGTAGTTGCCGAGCACCGTCAGGTCGGTGACGAGCTGGACCACCGAGGTGGTGAACCAGTCGCGCTCGCCCTGGATGTGGGCGGTGTAGCGCTGGATCTCGTCGGCGGTGGAGAGGAGCGGGTCGACCTGGGCGAGCACCGTCTGCGTGCGCAGGAGGACGGTGTTCCTTCTCGCGCCGACCGTCGTCGCCGACCGCAGCTGCACCCGGGTGGCTGCGAGCTGCTTGCGCGCGACCGCGAGCTCGGTTCCCGCCGCGACGGCCTGCGCGG
>DATFMW010000422.1:0-2016 GCA_035266765.1 Gaiellaceae bacterium
GCTGCGGTTCTGGCTCGACCTCGGGATCGACGGCTTCCGGCTCGACGCGGTCCCGTACCTCTTCGAGCGCGAGGGGACGATCTGCGAGAATCTCGACGAGACGCACGCGTACCTCGCGCGCGTCCGCGCCGAGGTCGAGGCGCGCTACCCTGACCGCGTCCTCCTGGCCGAGGCGAACCAGTGGCCCGAGGACGTCGTCGAGTACTTCGGCGGCCCGGCGGGGGACGAGTGCCACATGGCCTTCCACTTCCCGGTGATGCCGCGCATGTTCATGTCGCTGCGCCGCGAGGACGCGTCGCCGATCTACGAGATCCTCGAGCGCACCCCGGCGATCCCGGACAACGCGCAATGGGGCCTCTTCCTGCGCAACCACGACGAGCTGACCCTCGAGATGGTCACCGACGAGGAGCGCGACTACATGTACGAGGAGTACGCGAAGGATCCGCGGATGAAGCTGAACCTCGGGATCCGCCGCCGCCTCGCGCCGCTCCTCGACGGCGGCCGCGACGAGGCGGAGCTGCTGCACGCGATGCTCTTCTCGCTCCCGGGCTCGCCGATCCTCTACTACGGCGACGAGATCGGGATGGGTGACAACGTCTACATCGGCGACCGCGACGGCGTCCGCACACCGATGCACTGGTCCGGCGACCGGAATGCGGGCTTCTCGCGCGCCGACTGGGCCCAGCTCTACCTCCAGCCGCTGATGGACCCCGTGTACGGGTTCCAGGCGGTGAACGTCGAAGCGCAACTGCGGACGCCCACCTCGCTTCTGCGCTGGATCCACCGGTTCATCTCGCTACGCAAGGAGCACCCCGTGTTCGGGCTCGGCTCCTACGAGCCGCTTCGCCCCGAGAACTCGCGGATCTTCGCGCACGTCCGCCGCTGGGAGGAGGACGTCCTGCTCTGCGTTCACAATGTCGCCCGCTCGGCGCAGGCGGTCCAGCTCGACCTCTCGGACTACGCGGGTATGGTCCCTGTCGAAATGCTGGGCCAGACGGCCTTCCCGCCGATCGGGGAGTTGCCGTACCTCTTGACGCTCGCACCGCGCGGGTTCTTCTGGTTCCAGCTCAGGCAGGGGGATCAGGCGGAATGAGCACCTTCGATCCGAGCGCGTTGATCGACCACGTGACCGCGCAGCGGTGGTACGGCGCGAAGTCGCGCGCCGTCGCCGAGGCCGAGGTGCGCGAGTCGATCGTCGTGCGGACGACCGAGCCACAGCTTGCGCTCGCACTCGTCCAGCTCCGCTACGAGACGGGCATGCACGACATCTACCAGCTGCTCTACGTGCTCGAGGAGGGCGAGCTCGGCTTCGACGCGCTCGGCGAGAACCCGGGGCTCGCGCGCGAGATCGTGAGCGCGATGCGCACCGGGCTGACGCTCCAGGGCGCCGAGGGGATCGTCGAGTTCCGCGCGGCGGAGAACTTCGCCGGCCTCGGGCGCGAGCTCGGGGTGGCCCGCGCCGTCGGCAGCGAGCAGTCGAACACGTCGATCGTCTTCGACGAGAGGCTGATCCTGAAGGTCTTCCGGCGGCTCGAGCCGGGCATCAACCCCGAGCTCGAGCTGCTGCGGTTCCTGAGCGAGCGCGGCTTCGAGAACCATCCGGCGCTCGGCGGCTGGTACGAGTATTCGGGTGGCCAGCTTGCGACGACCCTCGGGATCCTCCAGGAGTTCGTCGCCGGCGCGGTCGACGGCTGGGAGCTCGCCCTCGACGAGATCGTCGACGCCCCGGAGCGCTTCCTCGACCGGCTGCGCCGCCTCGGCGAGGTGACCGGCCGGATGCACAGCGTCCTCGGCTCGGATCCGTCGGATGCGGCGTTCGCGCCCGAGGAGCCGAGCGTCGAGTCGCTCGGGCTGCTGACCGCGACCGTCGACGAGGAGATCGGGCGTGTCTTCCTCACACTGCCCGAGGACGACGAGCGCATCGCGCCGATTCTCGGGCGCGGCGAGGAGGTGCGCGAGCAGCTGCGCCTGCTCGCGGCCGCCGGCTCGATCGGGCGGCAGATCCGGACGCACGGC
>DATFMW010000423.1:0-2864 GCA_035266765.1 Gaiellaceae bacterium
ATCCGCACCGGCGAGTCCGACAAGGCCGCGGTGACGCCGGTGGACGGCCAATGAGCGGCCTGCCGCTCGCGGCGCTGCCCGCGGGAATCGACGCGGGCGACACCGCGTGGATGCTCGTCGCCACCGCGCTCGTCCTGATGATGACCCCGGCGCTCGGTCTCTTCTACGCCGGCTTCGTCCGCTCCAAGAACACCCTCAACACGTTCATGATGAGCATCGGCGCGCTCGCGGTCGTCACCGTCGCCTGGGCGCTCGTCGGCTACTCGCTCGCGTTCGCCGGCCACGGCTCGTTCGTCGGCGGGCTCGGGCACGCGTTCCTGCGCAACGTCGGCTTCGCGCCCCTGCCCGGCATGCATATCCCCGCCCTGCTCTTCATGGCCTTCGAGGGCGCCTTCTGCATCCTCACCGCCGCGCTCGTCTCCGGCGCCGTCGTCGAGCGGATGCGCTTCGACGCCTTCCTCGTCTTCGCCGCGCTGTGGTCGGTGCTCGTCTACGCGGTGCTCGCGCACTGGGTGTGGGGCGGCGGCTGGCTCCAGCAGCACGGAGCGCTCGACTTCGCCGGCGGCGTGCCGGTCGAGATGGGCTCGGGCTTCTCGGCGCTCGCGGCCGCGACCGTCGTCGGCGCGCGGAGGGACTACGGCCGCCAGGCGCTGCTGCCGCACAACGCGGTGTACGCGCTGCTCGGCGCCGGGCTGCTCTGGTTCGGCTGGTTCGGGTTCAACGGCGGCAGCGGCCTCGCGACCGGCCATCCGAGCGTGCTCGCGTTCACGAACACGCTCCTCGCACCGGCCTGCACGCTGATCGTCTGGTTCGTGCTCGACACCGTCCGCGGCGGCAAGGTGACCGCGATCGGCGCGGCGACCGCGGTGATCGTCGGCTGCGTCGGGATCACGCCCGCCGCCGGCTTCATCAGCCCCGGCTGGGCGATGCTGCTCGGCGCCGTCGCCGCCCTGCCGAGCTACGCCATCATCGTCTGGCGGCCGCGAACCCGGCTCGACGAGACGCTCGACGTGCTCGCCGCGCACGGGCTCGCCGGCCTGACCGGGATCCTGTTCGTCGGCCTCGCCGCCCAGGCGTCCTGGAACGGCCGCGCCGACGGCGCCTTCTACGGGCACCTCGGGCAGCTCGGCTGGCAGGCGCTCGCCGCGCTCGCCGCCCCGGTGTACGCGTTCGCCGCGACGTTCGTCATCCTCCGTGCGATCGCTCTTGTCCTCCCGTTGCGCGCGAGCCAGCACGAGGAGGCGCTCGGCCTCGACATCGCCCTCCACGGTGAGGAGGCCTACACGAGCGGCGAGGGCGCGCTTCTCATGCCCGAAGCCAGCATCGCCCCGGCCGTCGCCGTCGCATCGCGCTACCACCCCGCCGGCGCAGCCGCCCAGCTCGCCGGCCCAGACAGCCCAGCGAGCTAGCCCTCTTCCAGGTCTGTTGTCGACGTCGAGTTGCGGCAAGTGCGGGAAGCGACATTGAGCGCCAGGCCGTTCGCGATGGTCCTTGCGGTCGCCGGTGTGCTCGCGCTCGGCGGATCGGCGCTCGCGGGAACGGGCGGTCACGGTCTGCCGCTGCGGACGGTTGCGCGCGTCGCACTCCCGGGGCCGAGCGTGCGCTTCGACTACACGAGTCTCGATCCGGCGGCACACAGGCTCTACATCGCCCACATGGACGCGGGCCGGCTGCTCGTCTTCGACACGCGTAGACGGCGCGTGATCAAGGCGATCGTTGCTCCCGGCGTCCACGGGGTGCTCGCGGTGCCGCAGATCGGGCGTGTCTATGCGTCAGCGACCGACGCGGGCGAGGTGCTCACGCTCGCTGCCTCGACCGGCGCGGTGCTCGCACGCGCGCCGGGCGGCCAGTACCCGGACGGGATCGCCTACGATCCGGTCGAGCGGCACGTCTTCGTCTCCGACGAGACCGGCGGCATCGAGACGGTGCTCGACGCGGCAGGGCACCGGATCGCGACGGTGCCGCTCGGCGGCGAGGCGGGCAACGTCCAGTACGACGCAGGCTCCGGCCGCGTCCTCGTCGACGTGCAGTCACGCAACGACGTCGCGGTCATCGACCCGCGGACGAACCGGATCGTGCGCCGCGTCCCGCTCCCCGGCTGCGACCACGATCACGGGCTTCTCGTCGACGCGTCGCGGCGGCTCGCCTTCGTCGCCTGTGACGGGAACGCGACGCTCCTCACCCTGGATCTGCGCCACCTGAAGGTCACCGGAACCGCAACCGTCGGCGACAACCCCGACGTCCTCGCCTTCGACAGCTCGCTCCGCCGGCTCTACGTCTCGGCCGAGAGCGGCGTGGTCGCAGTCTTCGCCGAACGCGCACACCGCCTGGCGAAACTCGGCCAGGCGCGACTCGCACCCTTCGCGCATACGGTCGCCGTCGACTCGCGCACCCACCTCGTCTACTTCCCGCTTCAGAGCGGATCGTCAGGTCGGCCGCAGCTCCTGATCATGGCGCCGGCACCGACCCCGTGACTGACGACTCCGGGGCCGCGCCGCCCGGTCGCGTTCGCGCCGCTGCCAAGTCCGAATAGGCGTCGTCGACGTCGAGCGCTCGCTACGAGCCGAGCAGCTCGACGGTGTTCGAGAAGCTCTCGATCAGGGCCGGGAAGTCGAACTCGGGGAGCTGGGAGAGCGACTCGACGGGGAAGTGGTCCTCGTAGAGCGGGTAGAAGCCGCCGGGCGGGGAGGGGAGGAGATGGACGCCGCGGAGCCCGGCCTCCCGGTAGCGGGCGATCCGGTCGCGCACCCGGTCGACGCTGCCGGCCATCACCATCGCGGCCGCCATCTCGTCGCTCACCTGGGCGACCGCGCCGCGCAGGTCGCCGGCGCGCACGCGCTCGCCGATCGCCTCCGCCTCGGCTC
>DATFMW010000424.1:0-2741 GCA_035266765.1 Gaiellaceae bacterium
CGTGCGATCGCCTGGTGCCGCGAGAACCTCTCCTTCGCACGCTTCGAGCAGAACGGCCTCGAACCGCCGCTCGCCTTCTCCGACGAGAGCTTCGACCTCGTCTACGCGCTCTCGGTCTTCACACACCTCACCGCGGAGCTCCAGCTCGCGTGGCGCGACGAGCTCCGCCGTGTCCTCCGCCCGGGCGGCCACCTGCTCGTGACGACGCACGGCCGCTCCTACCTGCCGCGACTCGTCGGCGACGAGCGGAAGCGCTTCGAGGCAGGCGAGCTCGTCGTGCGCTGGGGCGAGGTCGCCGGCTCGAACCTCTGCTCCGCCTACCACCCGGAGCGCTACCTGCACGAGACGTTCGCGGAAGGGTTCGAGCTCGTGCGGCTCGAGCCGGAGGGCGCCCGCGGCAACCCGACGCAGGACCTCGTGCTGCTGCGCAGGGCCTGACGGGCGTCCGGCTCAGCCGCGGGTCCCGGCGACGGCTGCACCTGCGCGAACGACCCTCACGATCTCGAGCCGGTCGTCGAGGACGACCGCGTCGGCGGGGCCGCCCGGCTCGAGCACGCCGATCCCGGCTCGACCGAGGAGCCGGGCGGGGACACTGGTCGCAGCGCCGACGGCGTCCGCGAACGGGATCCCGAGTGCGTGGAGGTTGCGTACCGCCTCGATCAGCGTCAGCGTCGTCCCGGCGAGCGTCCCATCTGCGCAAACCGGCGCGCCCTCGTCGGAGACCTCGAGCTGGAGCCCGCCGAGCCGGAACCCGCTCGGGCCCGTGGCGGCGACCGCGTCGCTGACGAGCGCGAGGCGTCCGCCGGCGCAGGCCCAGACGAGCCGCACCGTCTCGTCGGCGAGGTGGCGGCCGTCGACGATCGCCGTCACGACCACACCCGGACGCGTCAGGGCCACGCCTGCGATGCCGGGATCGCGCGAGCCGAGCGGACGCATCGCATTGAAGACGTGCGTCACCGCCGCGACGCCGAGGTCGAAGGCGGCGTGCGCCTCGACGGCCGTCGCGTTCGTGTGCCCGGCCGAGACGACGACGCCCCGCTCGCGCAGACGGGCGATCAGCTCGCCGGCGCCGGGCAGCTCCGGGGCGAGCGTCATCTCCGTGACGCGCCCCGCGTCGAGCAGGCGGTCGAGGAGCGCGACGTCGGGGTCGCGCAGGTGCTCGAGCGGGTGCGCACCCACCCGCTCGGGCGAGAGGAACGGGCCTTCGAGGTGCGCGCCGAGAACGCGCGGCCCTGGAGCGTCCTCCGCCGGGAGCGCCCGCAGCGCCTCGACGAGCGTCGTCTCGGCGGCCGAGACGAGCGTCGGCTGGTATGCGGTCACACCGGTGGCGAGGAGCGCCTCCCCGGCCCGGGCGTAGTCCTCGCCGTCCGCGGAGAGGAAGTCGACGCCGCCGCAGCCGTTCACCTGGAGATCGACGAAGCCCGGGACCGCGACCTGCCCGCGGGTGCCGGGTGCGAGACCGACCTCGGCGACGAGGCCGTCCCTGACCTCGACGTCGCCCTGCACGATCTCGCCGCGGAGGAGCGCCGCCTCGACGCCGAGTCTCATGCGGCCAAATGATCGCAGGCGGCGACCGCGTGCTGCACGGCCACGTCGAAGTGCGGCAGACTCGGCCTGTGATCCGGGGTTTCATAGCCGTGCTCGCACTCGCCGTCGTCGCCGCGACGACGCAGACGGCGGCCCGGGCGAGCGGCGGCGGGCCGCCGCCGGCGCGCCTCGCGGGAGCGGTCGTGATGGGCGCCCTCCGCGCGCCGCCGTCGGCGGCGTTCCTCGCACGCGTGCGTGCGGGGCACCTGGGCGGCGTGATCCTGATGGGCCGCTGGCGCTCCCGCGCCGAGGTAGCGGCGGTGACGGCCCGGCTCCAGCGGGCCGCCTGCGTCGCGGGAGCTCCGCTGCTCGTGGCAACCGACCAGGAGGGCGGCCGCGTGCGGCGCCTGACCTGGGCCGAGCCCCGCGCGGCGGCGGCGGAGGTCGATTCGCCCACCCAGGCACGGGTAGAGGCGCAGGCGGCGGCACGGGCGCTCCGCTCGGCGGGAGTCGGCATCGACCTCGCGCCCGTGGCCGACACACCGAGCTCGAGCTCGAACTTCCTCGGTGACCGGGCCTTCTCGCCCAACCCGCTGCTCGTCGGCGAGCTCGCGACGGCGTTCGTCGCCGGGCTCCAGCAGGGCGGCGTCGCCGCCGCCGTGAAGCACTTCCCCGGGCTCGGGCAGGCTGCCCGCTCGACCGACGAGGGGCCCGTGACGATCCGCGCGGGCAGCGTTGCCCTGCAGCGCGGCCTGCGCCCGTTCCGCGAGACGATCACGGGCGGTGTCAGGCTCGTCATGGTCTCGAGCGCCTCGTATCCGGCGCTCGACCCGAGCGGTCGCCCCGCGGTCGTCTCTCCACGCATCGTCGGCGACCTGCTCCGCGGCGAGCTCGGCTTCGACGGCGTCGTCGTCACCGACGCGCTCGACGCGCCCGCCGCCGCCAGGATCGGCCACGCTCCGACGAAGGCGATCGTCGCCGGCGTCGACCTTCTGCTCTACGCGAGCGAGCCGGCCGCCGAGCGCGGCTACGCGACCCTGCTCGCCGACGCGCGGAAGTACCCGCGCCTGCGCCAGCGCCTCGCCGCCGCAGGCGAGCGGCTCACCGCGCTCAAGAGCTGGCTCGCCGCCGCCGGCGGCCCGAGCTGCGGCTGACCCTCGCCGTCACAGAGCCTCGACCTCCCGGTAACGGTGCTTCGGCATGCCGAAGCACCG
>DATFMW010000425.1:0-2381 GCA_035266765.1 Gaiellaceae bacterium
TGACCGTGTAATTCGTCCCGCCGAGCCCGAGCGTCCACGCCGTGCCCGCGGCGCCCGGGTCGAGGATCTGCGCGGCGGCCATCGTGAAGTCGAGGCCCGAGGTCGAGGCGGGCGTGCCGGTGACGCTCGCCTTGCCCTGGACGGTCTTGCCCGCCGCAGCGGTGATCTTGAAGCCGACGGTGAACGCCTGGCCGCCCTTCGAGATGAGCAGGCGGCTGTCGCCGAGGAGCCCGACGCGGGCCTCGACGGTGTAGCCGGCGGCCTGCACGAGCGCGGCGAGCCTGAGCGCGATCAGCGAGGCGACGTTCGCGCCGGCGTCGGCGGTGAAGGAGATCGGCATGCCGTCGAGCGTGAGCGTCCAGACGTCGCCGATGTTCGCGAGGCCGCTGAGCGAGACCTGGGCCTCCGTCCACGAGACCGGGTTCGTGAAGCTCAGCGTCGAGGTCTGGTAGGTGGCGGCCCCGACCGTGTCGGTGCCGCTCGTCAGCGACTGCGACGGGGTGCCGATGAAGCGGTAGGCGCCGGCGCTGCTGGAGAGCGAGAACGCGAACGGCGTCGTGTTCGCGACCGAGAGGATGTCGCTCGAGGTCGAGGCGACGTCGAGCGAGGTGCCGGTCGCGGCGCCGCTCAGGAACTCGACCGCGTACGCGTAGCTGTTCATGCGCGGGTCGAAGCCGGGGCGCTGGCCCGTCGTCGGGTTGACGTTCGTCGCGTACGGATCGGAGATGACGACGTTGCCGCCGGTCGTGAGCCCGCTCGTCGCGAGCGTCCCGTCGGCGAGCGGCAGGTTCGTCTCGCCCGGCAGCAGGAGCGGGTTGTTGAGGAACGGCTCGGGGTTGACGCTCAGGCCGCCGTCGATGACCACCGGGCCGAGGATCTGGTCGGTGCGGCCCGTCATCGGCGGGAAGACGAGCGCGTTGTTGCCGTCGACGACGTTGTTGTTGAGCGCCTCGACCGTGACCGTCTGGGCGACGTTCCAGTTCGACGTGGTGAAGACGAGCTGCGGGGTGACGACGGCGCCGCCGCGGCTGTCGGGTGAGAGCGCGATCCCGGCGCTGACGGCTGCACCGTCGACGCGCGAGACCGTGATCACGCGCCCGACGACGGAGACGTCGTAGGTCGCGAGCGGCAGGGTCGCGCCGAGCCCGGCGGCGATCGTCGCGAGCGTGTCGCCGTAGAGCGTCGCGTACTGGTGGGCGGTGCCGTCGACGGTGAGCGTCCACACCTCGCCCTGCGTCGTCTGGCCGCCGAGGCCGATCGCGACGCTCTTCGCCTTCGTGGTGCCGCCCGCCGCGCCGAGCGTCGAGACGGCGAGCGAGGCGGAGACCGGCGTCCCGTCGATCCGCGAGAGCGTGATCGTCGCGCCGTTCAGTGTCACGTCGTACGTGCCGCTCGGGACGAGAGCGCCGAGGCGGGCGGCGATCGCCGCGGTCGTGTCCGCGGCGTTGGCGGTCGTCGCGTAGTCGGTGCCGTCGACGGTGAGCGTCCACGTCTCGCCGCTGCCGACGGCGCCGGAGAGGGCGATCGTCGCGGACGGGCCGGTCGCGGTCGCCGTGCCGGTCGCCTGCGTCTCCTGGGTGTCGAGGACGACCGAGCCGTACGCGTCGATCGTCGGCCCGAGCGTGCTCGTGATCGTGATCGCGCTGCCGCTCGCCGTCGCCGTGTAGCCCGCCGTGGGCACCATCGATGCGAGCGCGGCGGCGATCGTGCTCAGCGACTCGCCGGTCTGGGAGACGACGGCGTACTGCGTGCCGTCGACGGTGAGCGCCCAGACCTGGCCTGCGAGCGCGGAGCCCTTGAAGGTGACGGTCGCGGCGTTGCCGCTCGTCGAGCTGCTCGCGCTCCCGGGTGCGGCGACGGAGACGCTCGCGGTGACGGCCACGCTCGCATCGACGCGGCGGAACGTCATCGCGGCGCCCGAGAGGACGACGGCGTACACCGGCCCGCCGTTCGCAGCGGCCGGCGTCGTCGGCACCTGGGCGGCGAGCTTGCTCGCGATCTGGCTGAGCGTCTCGCCCGCCGTGACCTCGGTCGCGTAGCGGTTCCCGTCGAGGGTGAGCGTCCAGCTCTCACCGGTCGACGGACTCTGGCCCGCCGGCAGGTCGAGCGTGACCGTGACGCCCGACGGGTGGGTCGGCGTGACCGCGCCGCTGCCGTACGTCGTCGTCGTCGAGTCGAGCGCGACGGAGGTCGAGCCGCTCGGTGCGCCGTAGAAGTAGCGCTCGAGCCAGTTGCTGTACGAGACGGTGAACGCGTCGAGGCCGACCGAGACGGCGTACTCGTACTGCGGGATCTGCGAGGCGAGCGCCGAGACGACCGAGGCGAGGCTCTCGCCGGCGCTCGAGGTGACCGACGCGGTGACCGTCGAGCCGTCGAGCGGG
>DATFMW010000426.1:0-7155 GCA_035266765.1 Gaiellaceae bacterium
CGTCACGAGTCGCCTGTTCATGCGGAAGCAGCTGTCACGCCTCTGGGGCGCGCCCGACCGCGCTCGGGCGCGACCCGCGCACGCCTCGGCCGCACCGTACGCCGTTCCCGAGCAGGAAAGCGGAGCGGTGCGAAGGGAACAGAGCGGGCCGCCCCAGGGGCGGCCCGCTCGTTCGACTACGGATAGATCCCGCGCGTGACGGTCGCCTCGGCGACGCGCTGCACGGCGAGACCGTACGCCGCGACGCGCATCGGCAGCTTGCGCTTCTGGGCGGTCTCCCAGGTCTCGTCGAACGCGCGGCTGACGATGTCGTTCAGCTTCGCGTTCACCTCGACCTCCTTCCAGAAGTACTCCTGGAGGCCCTGCACCCACTCGAAGTACGAGACGACGACACCACCCGCGTTCGCGAGCACGTCGGGGAGGATCAGGACGCCCTTGTCCTCGAGGATCGCGTCGGCGGCCGGCGTGACCGGGCCGTTCGCGCCCTCACAGATGATTGGCGCCTTCACCTTGTCGGCGTTCTGCTCGGTGATCACCTGCTCGAGCGCGCAGGGCGCGAGGATGTCGCAGTCGAGAAGCAACAGCTCCTCGTTCGAGATCGGCTCCGCGTCCTTGAAGCCGACGAGCGTGTGCGCCTCCCGCTTGTGCGCGAACGCGGCGGGGACGTCGATCCCCTTCGCGTTGTAGAGCCCCGTGGTCGAGTCGGAGATGGCGACGACCGTCGCGCCCTCCTCGTGCAGGAACTTCGCGAGGTAGCTGCCGACGTTGCCGAAGCCCTGCACCGCGACCTTCATGCCGGCGATCGAGCGGTCCTGCTTCGCCACGGCGTCGCGGATGCAGAAGAGCGAGCCGCGGGCGGTCGCCTCCTCGCGGCCGAGCGAGCCGCCGATCGTCAGCGGCTTGCCGGTGACGACGCCGAGCACCGAATGGCCCTTGTTCATCGAGTACGTGTCGAAGATCCAGGCCATCACCGAGCCGTCGGTGCCGACGTCGGGAGCCGGGATGTCCTTCTCCGGGCCGATCTCGTTGATGATCTCGCTCGTATAGCGGCGGGTCATGCGCTCCAGCTCGGAGCGGGACATCTTCTTCGGGTCGCAGACGACGCCGCCCTTGGCGCCGCCGAACGGGATCCCCATCAGGGCGCACTTCCACGTCATCCACATCGCGAGCGACTTCACCTCGTCGGCGGTGACGTCGGGGTGGTAGCGGATGCCGCCCTTGGACGGTCCGCGCGCGACGTTGTGGGTGATGCGGAAGCCCTTGAAAGCCGAGGTCGAGCCGTCGTCCATCGAGACGGGAATGGAGACCTCGACTGCCTTCTTGCACTGGCCCAGGACCTCGACGAGGTTCGGGTCGATGTCGAAGGTGGTCGCCACGCGGCGTAGCTGCTCGCGGGCGAGCTCGAACGGGTTCTCGCGCAGATGCGAGACCGGTGCTTCGACTGACGTCACGATCTGCTCCTTTTTCTGAGCAAGTGAAAGGCAGAACGAATATTCGCGGCGAGTATACGCCCGGTCATCGGAGGGCCAACCGTAGTTTCCGCAGAGTCCGGCTGCCTCCCTCTACCGGTGTGGCCACGACGGAGACGACGTAGTCGCCCGGCGCCAGCAGGTGCCCCATCGGGTCCCGCCCGGTCAGGCCGAGCGCGTAGCGCCCGGGCACGAGGTCGCGCATCCGGGCGACGAGGACGGACTTCGCGGCATCCGCGCGCTCGAGGCGGACGTCGAGGCGGGCGAGCGGCGCCGAAGCCCGGATCTCGAGCACCGCACGAAGGCGCGCGCCGCCGCGCGGCGACAGCGTCACCGTGCCGAGTGGGCGCGCCGGCCGCGGGCGGACGAGCCCTGGGATGCGGATCGCACCGCCCCCCGCGACATGGATGACGGTTCCGGCGGACGAGCGGACACGGATGGTGGCTCCACGCGGCAGCAGGATGCTGGCGCCGCCGCTCGAGAGCGCGAGCGCGACCGGGCGGGTGGAGACGTTCGTGAGCGTGGTCACCCCGTCCACGGCGCTGCCCGGCGCGATCTCGGCCGCGGCGGCGGCCGGAAGATCGATCCTGCCGTGCCGGGCCGTTCCGGCCAGCAGCCCGCGAAGTGCGGCGGCGTCGAGCGTCGGCCGCACCTGGGCGAGCACGGCCGCTGCGCCGGCCGTGAGCACGGCGCCGGCACCTTCCGGCCCGGGCGGCGTGACGACGAGCGTGCCGAGAGCCAGCGCACCCGCGACGGCGCGCCGCTCGGGAGCGTCCGCAAACGCCGCCAGCGGCACGGTGAGCGGCACGAGCGCGACCCGGACGGCGTCGTGCGCGTCGCCGTCGTCGTTCGGGTCGACGGCGCGCTCGAGCCCGGCGATCACCTGGTCGGTGCGCGCGTAGACCACGCGGCCGCCGTGCCCGTCCTGCTGGGCGGCGGCGACCCGGATCGGCAGGACCGCGGCCCCCGGAGCGGCTCCGGCGGCGCCCACGAGCCGGCGCGCCGCCTCGGTGCCGTACCGTTCCACGGGCGCAGGCGGCGCACCGGTCAGGTCGATCCCGTCGAGGATCCGCCCGCGCAGGGACGGGTCGCCGGCGTCGACGCCGGTATCGAGCAGCGCGATCGTGACGCCGTACCCGTCCGCTCCCGTGAGCCGGGGCGTCGCAGCGGCGCGCCCGGGAGGCACGGGCTCTGCGGCGCGCACGGGGTAGACCCCGGCGACGTCCCTGTCCTGCTCGATCAGCGGCACGGTTCCGGGCCCGGCAGCGCTCGAGAAGCCGTCGAGAACGCGCACGAAGCTCGCCTCAGGCCGGAGCGTCACCCCGCGCCGCGCGAGCCGTGCGAGCAGGCGGTGCTGTGCGGCGAGGACGGCCTGCGTCCACGCGCGCTCGCGGGCGGCGCTCACCGGGCCGCCGGCGGCGGCGACGCGATCTGCGAGCGAGCGCGTGCGCAGGACGACGATCACGCGATTGCCGAGCTCAACCCGGGGCGGCGAACGGACGGCGCGCTTCGCCTTCGCCGGCACCGCGACCGCGGGAGGAGCGGTGCCGCCGCGGCGATCGGCGAGCAGCACGGCGAGGACGGCGACGACGAGCACGGCGAGCAGGAACGCGTACCGCCGCTCAACGCGAGGCATACGCGTCCAGGCCGAGGTAGGCGGGGTAGGCGACCGGCTCGACGAAGCGCGCGGCGGAGGCGATCATCGCGGCGTTGTCGGTGCAGAGCGCGAGCGGCACGAGCGCCGCGCCGGGCAGCACCTCGCGAAGCTCGGAGTTCGCGGCGACGCCGCCGACGACGGCGATCCGCCCGGCGCCCGTCTGCGCCGCAGCGTCGCGAACACGGCCGACGAGGGCGCGCACGATCGCACGCTGGTAGGAGGCGGCAAGGTCGGCGCAGCGCCGGTCGAGCTCCTCCGGGGAGAGGTCGCGGACCACGTAGAGAAGCGCAGTCTTGAGGCCGGAGAACGAGAAGTCGAGCCCCGGCACGCGCGCCACCGGGAAGTCGTAGGCGTCGGGGTCGCCCTCGCGGGCGAGCCGGTCGATCTCGCGACCGCCGGGATAGCCGAGGCCGAGCAGGCGGGCGCCCTTGTCGAACGCCTCGCCGGCCGCGTCGTCGAGCGTCGTCCCGAGCAGCTCGTGCTCGCCGTGGGAGCGGACGTCGAGCAGCATCGTGTGCCCGCCGCTCGCGAGCAGGCAGAGAAACGGCGGCTCGACCGGTTCGGGCTGCAGGTAGAGCGCGGCGACGTGCCCCTCGAGGTGGTCAACCGGGACGAGCGGCAGGTGCCGGGACCAGGCAACCGCCTTCGCCGCCGCCACACCGACGAGGAGCGCCCCGATCAGGCCGGGCCCGCGCGTGACGGCGACACGGTCGACGTCGTCGAGGGTCGCATCCGCCTCGGCGAGCGCCTCCCGGATCACGGGGACGAAGAGCTCGAGGTGGCGCCGCGACGCGATCTCCGGGACGACGCCGCCGAAGCGGGCGTGCAGGTCGGCCTGGGAGGCCACGACGTTCGCGCAGATGCGACCGTCCCCCGTGACGAGTGCCGCAGCCGTCTCGTCGCAGCTCGTCTCGATCCCAAGAATCAACGCGTCTCTCCCGGACATGTCCCGGTGTCAGACACGCGAACGAGAGTGCGCCGACTTCCTCGCGCGAGTGTCACGCGTGCCGGTCGACCGTGCCGGCCGGGTCCTTCCACATGATCAGGGCGTCCTCGCGGTTGTCGGTGTAGTAGCCGCGCCGGACGCCGCGCGCCTCGAATCCGAGCCGCTCGTACAGCGCGATCGCAGTCGCGTTCGAGACCCGCACCTCGAGCGTGTAGCCGCGCCGGGGATCCTCGGCGGTGAGCACGAACAGCCGCTCGAGCAGCATCGTCGCGATGCCGTGGCCGCGATGGTCGGGATCGACGGCGACGTTCATCACGTGCCAGGCGTCGACGTACCGGGAGACGATCAGGTAGCCGCAGAGGCGGGCCTCCCCCTCGTCCGCGACGAACGCGCCGAGGCAGATCGAGCTCGACTTCGCCAGCTCGCCCGCGAACATCGACCGCGACCACGGCGTGCGGTACGAGCGCCGCTCGATCTCCTCGATCGCGTGCAGGTCGGCGAGACCGAGGCGGCGCAGCTCGATCGTCGTCACGGGCGACTCAGCTCGGCGTCGGGGACGCGGAGGTACAGCGGCTCGATCTCCTCGACGGGGCCGAGCGGACCGGCGAGCGCGGCGTGGAACCGGGCGTGTGGCAGGTGCCGCTCGTCCTCGTCAGGCGGCACGGCGATGCCCATCTGCTCCAGGAGCGCCCGGTAGCGGCGCGCACCGCCGCCGACGCAGACCGTCTCCGGCGCCAGATCGAGGTCGGCGGGCGCGAGGACACGCGGTTCGCCGTCGAGCAGGACGAACACCTCGCGCCGGCGTGCGTCGATCACGGGCACGGCGCCCGGTGCGCCCGCGGCGAGCGCGGCGAGCGTCGAGACGCCCGCGCCCTGGAGACCGAGCGAGAGCGCAAGCCCGCGCGCGACGGCGAGGCCGATCCGGATGCCGGTGAAGCTGCCGGGCCCGATCCCGACGGCGAGCGCGTCGAGGTCGCCCGGGTGAGCGCCGCCCTGGCGCAGCAGCGCGTCAACGTCCTCGAGCAGGGTCGCAGCCCGGGACGAGCGCTCTCCGAGCACCTCGCCGTCGGCGACGAGGGCGCTCGTCGCCGTGTCCGTCGCCGTGTCGAACGCCAGGGTCAGCACTCGTCGATCAGCACTCGTAGATCGCCACCGCTCTCCGGCCGCCAGCATGCCGCAAACGGACGACGAACCGCGCCGCCGGCAGCGCCCCCTCCCCCGCCTCGGGCCACTCGACGAACGTCACCGCGTCGTCGAAGTACGGCTCGAGGTCGCCCCACTCCGCCGCCGACACGCCCTGAAACCGGTACAGGTCGAGATGGGACACGTCCACGCTGCTCCCGTGGTAGCGGTGCCCGATCGTGTAGGTCGGGCTCGTCACCCGCTCGTGAACGCCGAGCGCCGCGCACGCGCCGCGGACGAACGTCGTCTTGCCGGAGCCGAGCTCGCCCGAGACGGTGACGACGTCGCCGGGGACGAGCCGCCGGGCGAGGTCAGCCGCGAGCACCTCGGTCTCCTCCGGAGAGCTGGTCACGGTCTCCACCACGCCCCCAAGCGTAAGCTCAACGCATGCCTGCATATCTGATCGTCGAGACCGACGTGCACGACCCCGAGCGCTACGAGCAGTACAAGGCCGCCTCTCCCGGCGCGCTCGCGGCGTTCGGCGGCCGGTTCATCGCCCGCGGCGGCGAGGTCGCCGTGCTCGAGGGCGACTGGGAGCCCTCGCGGCTCGTCCTCGTGGAGTTCCCCGACCTCGAGTCGGCGAAGCGCTTCTACGACTCGCCGGAGTACGGGGCGGCGAAAAAGCTCCGCGAGGGCGCCGCGAACCTGAACATGGTCGCCGTCGACGGGAACTAGCGCGGGGGAACCCTGGTTCCCCCGCGGGCCCCCTCCTTCGGCGGGGAGTGGCGGGGCGTGGGTGGCGCTGCGGGGCGAGCGCGGTCGCCCCTCCGCGGACGCGAGCGCGGTCGACCGAGAACGCACTGTGGACGAACTGCCTGCTTCGGCGCGGTCGCGCGCGGCCTACGGCCGGGCGCACCCGCTGGCTCGCCTCGGGCCAACGCGCCTGCGGCTGCGTCAGCCCGAGGCCTGAACGGTTGCTAGCTACGCAGCCGCCGCAGGCCGAACCAGCGGTAGGTCCTGCCGCAGGCACGATCGGCCGCGACGACACCACGGTTCCTTCTGCATCCACTGTTGGGCGACCGCGCTTCTCCCGCGCTGAGGAGACCGCGTTCTCCTCAGCGCGACACCACCCCGCCACGCGCGCCCATCCCCGGCGCGTTGCTCCGCAACGCGCCGGCTCTAGAAGAGGCCGAGCTGCTCGGCCGGGCCCGCGGCGGCGAGCGCGAGCTCCGGCTCCGGCTCGGTCGCCGGCGCGGCGACCGGCGCCGCCAGCTCGTGCGCGCGCCCGAGCAGCTCCGGCAGCCGGGCGAAGTCGGACTCGAGCACCTTCAGCATCGCGGGCGTGTAGAGCGCAGCAGCCGGATGGTAGAGCGGGTAGAGCAGCAGATGGCGACCGGCGATCGTCGACGGCTGCACCTGCCCGTGGACGCGGGTGATCCCGGTCGGCCGCCCGGAGAGGAGCTTCGTGGCGAAGTTTCCGAGCGTCGCGATCACCGTCGGCTGGATCAGGTGAATCTGCCGGAACAGGTGCACCTCGCAGGCCTCGATCTCGTCCGGCTGCGGGTCGCGGTTGCCGGGCGGGCGGCACTTGAGCACGTTCGCAACGTAGACGTCCTCGCGGCGGAGGCCGATCCCGTTCAGCAGGCCCTCGAGCAGCTTGCCCGCCTGGCCGACGAACGGGACGCCCTGCTTGTCCTCGTGGAAGCCCGGTGCTTCGCCGACGAACATCAGGTCGGCGTGCTGGTTGCCGGAGCCGAAGACGACCTGCGTCCGTCCCTGCGAGAGCCGGCAGCGCGTACAGCCGGCGACCGATGCTGCGTAGGCCTGGAGCTCGCCGAGGTGCTCGGCCGATGCGGCGCTCATGGGGACGAGTCTACGAGGCGCGTCCGACGGACACGACGCGGGCGCGCCACGTGCCCCGGGGTGCGGCGACCTCGATCTCATCTCCCTCGGCCGTGCCG